>CAZRAS010000102.1:0-3975 GCA_964598045.1 uncultured Clostridia bacterium
AACGAGCCGCCCACGCCGATCATCTGCGTTTCGGGATCGAGATCGTGCAACCATTCCACTTTTTTGAGCTGTTCGGTGAAGAATTCTTCGATATGCGCCGCCGCGTCCTGCGGAGTTGCGTCCGAGGAGAACAAATCGGTCAAGGTGACTGCGCCGAAAGGCAGGGAAGCATATCCGAGCACGTTTCGTCTATTATAATAGATAATTTTCGTGCTGCCGCCGCCGATTTCCAAAATCAACCCCTTGGGGATATCCATCGAATTGATTACGCCGCGATACACAAGGAGCGCTTCTTCTTCTTCGGAAAGCACGCGAACCGTGATATTGCAGCTCACCTGAATTTCATCGAGGAAAGAACGCTGATTTTTCGCGCGACGAACGGCTGCCGTTCCCACGGCGATGATCCGCTCTACGCCGCTCGCATCGCAAAGACGCTTAAACATTTTCAACAATTTAATCGTCTCCGCAATTCTTTGAGGCTTCAAAAATCCGTCCCTGTCCATGTCCTGACCGAGACGAACGCTCTCTTTCAACTCGTCCACGACCATATAATGCCCGTCCGCAAACATGTTGACGATTACGAGCCTCGCCGTATTCGATCCTAAATCTATAATTGCAATTTTTTCCACTTTTGTTAACCTCTGTTTTCTTATAGAAACTTTTTATAATAATCCTTGCATTCTTATCTTTCGGGGGAATCAAAAATAATTTTTCGATACTCCTCCCCCTATTATAATTTTCCCATAGTTTACCACATAAAATCGATTTTGTAAATACCTTTTTGAAAAATTTTTTGAAATTTTTTATTTTTTTTATCTTTTTCACCGAAATTTGCCGAATTTTCATTGTTTTGCGTTGCTTTTGCGTTTCTTTTTCAAAAAAATATCCGTTTGTTACATAATGTTTTTGCACGTTTTTCCGTCTTTCCTTTCGCCCTTTCATAAGCAAAAAGAAACGCCGTCCGACCAAGCCGATCGGGCGACGGGATAGATAGGAGAAATCCGTTATAAAAGCAAAGATTTCAGACCTTCGAAATTCTCGAATACGTAGGCGGGTTGACTGTCGATAAACTCTTGCTCGTTCTCGGCATACCCCACCTTGAGCATGGCGCAATCCACGTGATTTAGGCGAGCACCCTCGACGTCGTGTTTACGATCGCCGACCATAAGGCATTCGGCGGCGTCGGCATGAAGAAGGCGCATACATTCCTTGACGACGTCCGCTTTGGTCGGCAGCGTCACCTCATCCATACCGCTCCCCACTTCCACGTCGAAATAGTCGGAAAAACCAAATTTATCGGCGATCTGCTCGGCGAAAAGTTGAGGTTTGGAAGTTGCCATTGCCAACTTATACCCTGCGGTTTTCAGGGCTTTAAGCAGGTCTACGGCACCCGGAATTGGTGTATTTTCCCAAATTCCCTTCACGGCGTAACGCTCGCGATAAAAAGCGGTCGCTTTGGCGGCGTCCTCTTTGGCATAACCGAAGAAGTTTTGAAAGGAATACATCAGGGAAGGTCCCACACAAGGACGAAGTTGCTCGTCCGTGGGCGTAGGCGCGCCCATTTTTTCAAGCGCGTAACGAAAGCACGCGTAGATTCCGGGATGAGAAAACGTGAGCGTACCGTCAAGATCGAATAAAATACAAGTATACTTTTTCATAGTGTGTATTATATCATATTTCCGCCGTCGTTGTCAATAATTTTGTCGCCGCCGAAAAAACGCCCGCCGACTTTCGCCGCGGCAAAAAGTTTTCAACGCCCGACGGCTTGACAGAGGGTAACGCAAGACAATCCGATCAAAAAGGCACCGAACCCCTTACGCAACAATTCCGAAGGCAGATAGGACGCCAGAAACACGCCCCCGACGGAAGTCAGCAATGCCGGCAAAATAATCCAAAGAATCCCCTGCGTTTGCAACAATCCGTTTTCCGCGTGCGTTTTCAACGCCAATGCCGACATCGGCAAAAAAGAGAATAGGTTGGCGCATTGCGCAATCTTTTGCTCCACCCCGCCTACAAGGACGAGCAACGGAATGGTCACCGTTCCGCCGCCCATGCCCATTCCTGCCGGAATGCCGCCTAAAAAACCTAAAATCAAATACAAATAAAAGCGCATATTCCCCCTAAGCCTCTCTCTTTGCGAAGAATAAGAACGCGCCGGCAACTGCCTGTAAGAGCGCAAACAGCACGCTCACCCTTCGTTCGGACAGCTTGCCGAGCAATTTTGCTCCGAGCGCGCCGCCTGCCGTCACGCCGAGCGCCGTAGGAATCAACACCTCGAAATCATACAATCCCTGCATCGCATACAAGACGAAAGACAAAAGAGAAACGGGCAAGATCAACAAGATCGCCGTGGCGTGCGCCTGTTTTTCCGCCATGCCCGTTTTTTGCAAGAGGGGCACTCCGACCATTCCGCCACCACCCCCGAATAGGCTGTTCGCGGTGCCGACAAGTCCGCCGCAAACAATTCGTCGCACGTTTTTTTGCTTGCTTTTTTCCATAATTCTCCTCAAAAAAAACTCCTTTACTATATATAATGGAGATTTTTTTTGAAATTATTAAACTTTTTCTTTGTTTTTGCGGTAGAAACGCTTGCCAACTCTTTCATTTTGTATTAAAATAGTATGGTGAAGATTTTAGAGAGTGGTAGTTTGCCCTTTTGTCAAAAACCGCAAACTTCGCTTTGAATTTTTTACATAACTCAAGAAATCAAAAAAACCAAAGGTGGTTACATGAAAACAACAAACAACAAAAAGAGCAAGTTCCTTGCCCTTCTCTTATCGGTGATGATTTTCTCCTCTATGGGTGCGGCTTTCGCTGCCTGTACGGACGACCCCGATTCCTCCTCTTCGTCCTCTTCTTCCACGGAAGATACCACGAACGACAAAGTGGACAACGGAACGATCAAAAACAGCAACTTTGACTTTACCAACCTCACCGACACCGTAAAAATCGGTACGTCCGTTACCGGTTGGTCTCGTGCGGTCAACTCCGTCACGACGGGGTCTGCGCCTTCCTCCAAATCCGCAAGCGGCGTCATTGACACCAAGGATGAAAAATGGAATGATTTGACGACACGCAATAAATCGGACGAAGAAATTTCCGCCATGGAAATCAAAGACGCCGTAAAGGCATGGGATAGCATGACAACGGCGGACAAGCTTGCTTTCTATAAAGATTGGCAAGACAGAGATGAAAACGACGATCTCGATATCGACGACGAATTCGAGGATTACAAGGAAGGTTCCTATCAGTCCTTCAATATCGATTACGAAGACCTTTTCTTCAATGCGGAAGGCGTTGCTTTGGCAAACCCCGGTACGCACGATGGCGCGCCCGATACGCAAATCCTCATGATTCACAACAACACGGGTTCTAAGGATTCGAGCGGCAATTATTCCGCAGGTACGGGTACGGCACAGAAATACACGTCGTCCTCTACCGTCACCGTGCCCGCAGGTACGGCGGCGCAGGTTTCCGTTTGGGTAAAAACGGCAAACCTCAAATCGGTGGATTCCGATAAAAACGAACAGGATGCAGTCGGCAAAGGCGCTTATATCAGCGTCACCCAAACGGTCGGCGGCAAGACCCTCGATTCTTTCGAAGTGAAAAACATTCAAACGGACGAATGGAAACAATACACCTTCTATTTGAAAGGTTCTTCCTTCGCCGACACGAAGTTCTCTCTTGTATTGGGTCTCGGTCAAAGCGGCGGTTCCGATCACTTCGGATATCTGAACGGTTACGCATTCTTCGACGACATCGAATACGAAGAACTTACATTAGAGGAATACGATAATGCAACGACCGGTATCTCCACCAGAGTGGACCTCGGTGCCGAAAAAGCGGATAAGACGATCGACGCCTATTCGAACGACGACACGGCGTTTGCCATGGACTTCCATTACGCATTCTGGTCAGAATACACGGGCGGAGTTTCCAATAGCGCCGCCGTCACCGAAAGCACGGACGGTTCCA
>CAZRAS010000103.1:0-3941 GCA_964598045.1 uncultured Clostridia bacterium
TTAGTTTCATCATTTTTCTAACGCAAGCAATTTCTATGTTTATCGGCTTGCCTTTTTTATCGTAACCGATAACGTCTTTCAAATATTTACCGTAATGTCCGCAAAGGAAAAACGCCCCCTCTTGCACTAAATCGTAAGCCGCGCAAATCGTGTGATTGAAGTCGTGCTTAGAAAGCAAAAACAGACACTTTTCAACCCTTAAACATACAAAAACAGACGACACTCAACCAAGGTTGAATGTCGCCTGTTTCTTATCCAATTCCACTCGCTGTTGCCGATTTCGTAATTTTCCTCAAATTACCGCCTTATCGACACACAACCGGACAGGATTTTTCCCTTATTTACGAATACCGAAACACATAGGGATCAAGAACAGCAATAATACGATGCCGACGACGCCGACGAGGATCCCCCAGATCATCTGATTCCAAACCATAATCATGCACATACCCAAACCGAGCACCAACGCCCCGATCGTTCCGAATGCGATTTTACCGACAAGTTTCCAATCGATAGAAAACTTTTTGCCGTCGCTCACGAAACGATATGCAGCGAGTGCCAACAAGCCAACCCCGCCGATTGCAGCCACGATTACGCCTTCTGTAAAACTGTTCCATTCAGGAAGCAAGCACATGCACATGCCCAATCCGAACAACAAGCCGAATACTACGCCTACCACCAAAGTTATAAAATTTTTCTTTTTCATAAATAAATATCTCCTTTCGTTTTGTATGGTTGTATTATAAAGGAACACTATTTATGAAATATTCAAAAATTGTAAAAAAAACGTTAAAATTATTTTTTTTACTCCACCGTAACGCTCTTGGCAAGATTTCTCGGTTTATCTACGTCAAATCCACGTTCCAAGCAGACAAAATAACTCAACAACTGCATAGGAAGAACCGCCAAACTCGCCGAGAATAACTCTTCGATTTTAGGAAGCACAATCTTTTCATCCGCAATTTCCCCCACGGGAATCCCTTCCGTCGCAATGACGAGAATTTTGCCCCCGCGACTTTTCACTTCCATAATATTCGACAACGTTTTCTCCGCCAATCGGGATTGCGTAAGCGTCGCCACCGTCCAAACGCCTTCTTCGATCAGGGACAACGTGCCGTGTTTAAGCTCCCCTGCGGCATACGCTTCCGAATGGATATAGCTGATTTCCTTCATTTTCAAACTTCCCTCGAGACTCACGGCAAAATCCGTGCCTCGCCCGATAAAGAAAATACTCGCCGCATCCGTCAAACGCCGAGCGACCTTCTTCAAGGCCTCCCCTTTTTGCAGAATTTCTTCCATTTTTCGCGGCAACGCCTGCAATTCTCGATACAACCGCGCGTATTTTTCCTCCGTCATTTTGTCGTGTGCTTTGGCAAGTTCCAACGCAAGCAAATATCCGACGAGCAGTTGGGTGGAATACGCCTTCGTCGTTGCCACCGCGATCTCGGGGCCTGCCATCGTATAAAGCACCCGATCCGCCTCTCTATCAATCGACGTCCCCCGCACGTTGACGACGGCAAGCGTTTTTACGCCTCGACTTTTCGCCTCACGAAGTGCCGCAAGACTGTCCGCCGTTTCCCCCGACTGGCTTATAATTACCACAAGTGTCCTTGCCGTTAGCAACGGATTTCCGTAACGAAACTCCGAAGCAAGCGTCACCCGAACGGGAATGTTTGCAAGCGTCTCGATCGCATGCGCCGTCACGACGCCTGCGTGATAGGCAGAACCGCACGCCACGATATAGAGTTGTTCGATCTTTGAAAGTTCCGCGTTCATCAACCTTGCACGTTCAAAGGCTTGTAAAGTATTGTAGACAGCATGCGGCTGCTCGTAAATCTCCTTGAGCATAAAGTGCGGATAGCCGCCCTTCTCCGTATTTTCGTCCTTCCATGTAATTTCCGTCGGCGTTTTAAGAAGAACTTTTTCCTGCTCGTCAAAAAAAATCGCCTGCTCACTCGTCAGGGCGACAATTTCCCGATTGCCGACGTAATAGATTTTATTCGTCAAGGCAAGCAACGCGGAAACGTCCGAGGCAAGACAAGTCTCCCCCTCCCCCACGCCAACGATCAACGGACTGTCCTTACGCACCGCATAAATGTAATTCGGAAAATCTTGAAACAGGACGGAAAGAGCATACGAGCCTCTCGCTCTCCCCATAAACGCACGCAAGGCATCCGTGGGGGAATCCCCGAGAGAAATTCGACGGGCAAGAAAATTAGCAATCACCTCCGTATCCGTTTCCGAGCGAAAAACGTATCCGAGCGTTGTCAACTCTTCTTTTATCTCCACATAATTTTCCAAAATCCCGTTATGAACGAGGGTAACTTTCCCGTCCGAACTTTGATGAGGATGAGCATTCGATTCGGAAGGCTCTCCGTGCGTCGCCCAACGGGTGTGCCCGATTCCGCAATTTCCCGTAAGTCCCGACGTCCGCGACAGTAGATTTTCAATCCTCCCCTTCGCTTTCACAACTCGAATTTCACGATTCAGCACGGCGATCCCGACGGAATCGTAGCCGCGATATTCAAGTTTTTTAAGACCATGCAAGAGAATGGACGTTGCCTGTCGTTTACCTATATATCCCACGATTCCACACATAAAAAGTCCTCCCGTTTTCAATATATGAAAACAAGAGAACCTTTGTGCACAAAAAAAATATAGGAAATAATTCTCCTACGGGATAGGCAGCATTCAGGCACAATCTTTTCTTAATTCTTCAATTTTTTCTATCACATTCATAAAAAATCGGCTTTTTCTTCGATTACACGCCTTATTTTTCCGAATGATCATTCGCGAACGAGTTTATTATTTACCATATTAAATAATACAACATACATCGAAAATACGATAAAAATGATTTTAGTATGCTCGCAAAATATAGACAAGAGAATTTTGAATAAATCATTTTCTTAAAAGCTATTTAGTTTGTTTCCTTCTTATTAGATACACAGCATAACCGCTTACCAAGATATACACGACTAACAATATCCATAAAGAAATCTCCGGATATGGCGGTGTAGTAGAAAAACAAAACGGAAACGCACAAAAATCAATGACGGCATGAAGAATAACGGCAACCCACAAATTCTTTGTGATTTTATAGATAGCTCCCAGATAAAGTCCCAACCCTATCGTCCATAAAGTTTTACAGATAATTGTCAAAGGAGAACTTCCGATCGTACCAAAAATATGTCCGATTCCAAAAACGATAGAGGAAATCACAATCGCATAGACGTCGGCATTTTTCTTATTATAAAATAATTTTTCAAGAATATTTAGAAGTAACCCCCTGCTATATAATTCTTCAATAACAGCAACGCCAACGTAGTATATAAAACCTTCTATAAGGACTTTAGCGACTGTCGGTTTATAGGTAAATGGGAGTAGTCCGACAAGAAAGGCAAATGTTGAAGATATAAAAATAATCAACCCGGACAAACCATAGTTTTTAATCCCCGTCAATAATCCCCTCGCACCAAGCCCAAAATCCCATTTCGGATACAACATTTTCCATCCCGCGAAAAAGACACTTGCAATAAAAAGAAAGTTTATCATAAGTGAAAAATAGAAAGGTTGAATATCCAACAATTCTACATATATAAATAATGTCGCAGGCAATCCTGAAATATTCATAATTGCCATGATAACGGTAATTATCGAAGCGAATACTATTTCTTTTCTTTCATTTCTCATTTCCATTGTTTCCGATTTTTAATTTGAATGATACGATTATATCATAAGCCAGACTTTTTTTCAAGTTTTTTCTATAAACAAAAATAATAACATATTTTGCCGTTATAATCTCTTTTGCTCATACAAATACTTGCAATAAATAAAAAAGAGCTCCGTCCCTTCTGCTGAAAACGAGTTTTTCCTTGCATTCTTCATTGCCTGGTACGGGGGGGGCTTTCGCTTCACTCAAAGAAAATGCAAGCATTTCC
>CAZRAS010000104.1:0-3936 GCA_964598045.1 uncultured Clostridia bacterium
AGTATCAAAGCGAAATTGCCAAGGGATACAACGTGTTGGGATACAGCGACACCGTTTGGAACAGCAACAATTTGAGCAATCTTGTGGCACGACTCTATTTGGAAGCCGGCAGAGAAAAATGGGGGGATGAGTACGATATCGTGCTCGGCGGCGGCAGCATCAACGTGCGCAGTCCGTACAACCTTTCCATCGGAGCGGTTACGTACGGCGATTTGATGACTCTTTTCCCTTTTGATAATCAGCTCGTGCTTTGCTCGATTCGGGGCAGCGATTTGTTGAATAGATTCGTGAATAACAGCAGGTATTACGTAGCGTACGACGTCGAGGCTGATGAGATCGAATATAATAAAACATACTATATCGTGACGGATACGTGGAATTCTCCCTATGCGGCAAATCGTTTGACCGAAGTGGAAAGATGGGGATCGGAATGGTACGCACGAGATCTGCTTGCGGAGTTTATCAGCGAAGGAAATATGGGCAAGACACCGGAAACCGTTTCTCCTTCCGATATTCATCTTGTGTCCATTTCCGAAATTAAAACCATCGGCAACGCATTGGACGCTAACGAAGAAACGAGTGAAACTTACGACGTCGAAGGGGTTGTCGTATCCGTGGAGAGTTCTACCTACGGCAATATGACGATCAAAGATGACAACGGCAACACCCTCTTTATTTACGGGGTGTACGATCTCGGCGGTACCCGCTACGACAAAATGGACAATCCTCCGCAAGCAGGAGATAAAGTCGTGCTTCGCGGTAAGATTAAAAGGTACTTGAAATTAACGGGTATCCTCATCATCGAAATGGTGAATGCAAAGGTGGTACAAACGAACGGAGGAAATAGCAATGTTTGAGCAAGTAATTCAAGCGGTGAACGCATATAATACCGTAATTATTCATCGCCACACCAATCCCGACGGGGACGCGTTGGGCAGCCAGATCGGTTTGAAATGGTTGATTCAAGACAATTACCCCGATAAAAAGGTGTATATCGTCGGCGACGGCGCAGGGCGTTACGGATTTATGGACGGTTCGGTGATGGACGAAATCGGCGACGAAATTTATCAAGGCGCGCTGGCGTTCGTGCTCGATTGCGGGGCAAGTCACCTCATCAGCGACGAGCGTTATAAGCTTGCGGAAAAGACCATTCGTCTCGACCATCATATTTTTGCGGAAAATATCAACGATATCGAAGTGGTGGACACCTCTTACGAGAGTTGCTGCGGTTTGGTTACGGAGCTTGCCGTGGAGGCAGGCTGGAAATTTACGCAAAATTCCGCAAAAGCACTCTATACGGGCATGGTCACCGACTCGGGCAGATTCCGTTACGATTCCGTTAACGCCAATACCTTCCGCTTGGCGAGCGAGCTGATGAAGACGCAGTTCGACACCAACGAGATTTATAAAAATCTGTATGCGGATGAGTATTTCTATGTAAAGCTTCGCGCACAGTTCGTGTTGAAAATACAGTTTACCGATCATCACGTGGCGTATATTTATACGACGAAAGAGGAGCTGGGAAGCTACGGAACGGACACGTTCACCATTTCACGCGGCATGGTCAATACCATGGCGGATCTGAAAGGGGTGGATACGTGGGTGAACTTCACGGAAACGGAAGACAAAGTGCTTGTGGAAATTCGCTCGAACAAGTACAACATCAACCCCATCGCCGTGAAATACGGCGGCGGCGGTCACGAAAAGGCAAGCGGCGCATCCGTGGCGGATCGCGAAACGGCAATGCGCTTGTTGGAAGATTTGAATGCATTAGACGAAGGAAAGTAAGAATGAACGCAAACGAAAACATGAAAAAAATCCTTGACAAGATCAAGGAATACGACAAAATTTATCTTTTCAGACACTTTCGCCCGGACGGTGACGCAATCGGCTCTACAAAGGGCTTACAACGCATTTTACAGCTCTCTTTCCCCGAGAAAGAGATTCTCCTGCAGAATGAGGATTTCTCCGATTATTTGGCGTTTTTAGGGGGCGAGGAGGAGATTCAGCCCTTGGATACGTACAAGGACGCTTTGGGAATCGTGTTGGATACGGGCACGAGCCAACGGGTATCCTGTCAGAATTTTGTACATTGCAAGGAGATCGTGAAGATCGATCACCACATTCCTTTGGAATCGTACGGTTCGACGGAATGGGTGGAAGAGGAACGTTCCTCCACCTGTGAAATGGTGGCGGCGTTTTACGACGCGTTCAAGGACGAGCTGAAAATCGACGTGGAAGCGGCAACGTACATCTATACGGGCATGGTCACCGATTCGGGCAGATTCCGTTTCCGCTCGGTGTCGGGGGACACGTTGCGCTTGGCAGGGCTCATTCTCGATCAGGGCGTGGACGTGGACGTGCTGTATGCCAATTTGTATTTGAAGAATTTTGACGAATTCAAGTTCCAAGCATACGTATACGAGAAAATGCAGATCACCGAAAACGGCGTGGCGCATATCTTCGTCGATCAGGAAATGAAGGACACGTTCAGCCTTTCCAACGAGGCAGCGTCTGCTTGCGTGGGGTATATGGATTCCATCAAAGACGTCATCGTTTGGATCGCGTTTATCGATTCGGGAGACGGTTCAATTCGCGTGCGTTTGCGTTCCCGTTTCGTCACCATTTCCGAGCTTGCCGAACGCTATCACGGCGGCGGACACGCTTGCGCGGCAGGGGCTACCGTGTATTCCGTAGAGGAAATGCGGCAGTTGATCGCCGAGGCGAACGAGCTTGTCAAAGAATTCAAAGCGAACAATACGGGGTGGCTGTAATGAAAATTTTATTGACGAACGACGACGGAATCGACGCACCCGGGTTGAAATTGCTTGCCGAGTGGGCAAAGAAGTACGGCGAGGTGACGGTGGTGGCGCCCAAGCGCGGACAGAGCGCAAAAAGTCACGCCATCGAGATCGTAGAAGCGTTTGAAATCAAACAAGTGTCTTATCTCGACGGGATCACGGCATATTCGGTGGATTCCACCCCTGCCGATTGCGTTCGCTTCGGAATCGTAGGCTTAAAACGTAAATACGACGTGGTATTTTCGGGCATCAACAAAGGTGTGAACGTGGGCGACGACATCGTCTATTCGGGCACGATCGCGGCGGTGTTTGAGGCGGTGAAACAGGGGGTGAAAGCGATTGCGTTTTCCTCTTTCCCCGACGAACAGGAGGAGGCGGCAAAGCACCTCGACGAGGCGTACGGCTACGTGCTCGAAAAAGGACTGTTCGATCACGCGCCCATGTACAACATCAATATTCCTGCCCACAGCAAGGGCGTGCGTATGACCTATCAAGGGACAACCTATTATTCGGACGATTTCGAAAAGGTGGAAGGGACGGAGAATATGTATCGTCAGGTGGGCGATCTTATTCCCGATCTGCATCCCGACGATTTGAATCGGGACACGGTGGCGATTCACGCAGGGTATACGACGGTGACGCCGCTCATCGAAACGCGCACGAATATGGCGGTGTACGAGCGTTTTAAGACGGAATAAGACAAACGGAATCGGCATTGTCAAACAACGAAAAATAAGTCTTTCTCCGCGATTTTTCACGGAAAAAGAGGAACGAGAAAAAGCGGAAGGCGAATTGCCTTCCGCTTTGTGTCTGTGTAGGGGAAATTTCGGACTTATCTAAGTATAAGAACTATCACTTTGGTGATAATAAAAATGTATAACGTTGAATCTTCTCTTGACACACTATCATTTTCGTGCTATGATCGTATCCCATCAAGACGGAGGATATTGAACTGGAAAAAATCATTACGATCTATCACGGCTCGGAAAAGAATATAGAAACGCCGATTTTTGGTGAGGGGAAGAAAAACAACGATTTCGGTTTAGGGTTTTATTGTACGCAAAGCCTAGATCTGGCTAAGGAATGGGCGGTTTCTTCCTTGCGTGACGGATTTGCAAACAAATACACATTAAAT
>CAZRAS010000105.1:0-3840 GCA_964598045.1 uncultured Clostridia bacterium
CCGTCTACATCATCAAAACGCATAAGCAAATTAATCAAGGTAGTCTTTCCGGAACCCGTTCTGCCAACGATGGCAACGCGCTCGCCGGGACGAACGGAAAGATTCAAATCCTCAATGAGTTTACGATCCTTTACATAGGAAAAAGACACATTCTCAAGCCGCACGTTCCCCTCGACCTTTTCCAAAACTTTGTTGCCGTCATCGGGAATTTCTTCCGTCTCGTCGATCAACTCGAAAATTCTCGCCGCGCAGACGAATGCACTCTTAAGCTCGGTAATGACGCCGGAAATTTCATTAAACGGCTTGGTATATTGATTTGCGTACGATAAGAATTTCGTCAATCCGCCGACGGTGAACACGCCGCCCACGACGTCGAACGCGCCGAGAAGCGCAACCAAAGCGTACACCAAATTGTTAATAAACCGCGTGGACGGGTTGGTCAAAGAGGAATAGAAGGTAGCGTTCATCGTCGCCTTTTCAAGACGTCCGTTGATTTCGTCGAATTTCCGTGCGTGCTCGTCCTCGTGCCCGAACGCCTTCGCCGTCTTTAATCCCCCGATCGCCTCTTCCGCAAAAGCGGTCTGTTCGCCACGGGTAGCCGTCTGTTCGGTGAAAAATTTATGAGTATGATTCGCCACAAATCGAGCCACAAACAGGGAAACGGGCGTCACCAACACCACGACAAGCCCGATTTTGAAGTTGGTAATCAGCATAAACACGATCGTACCCAAGATGGTCATGACACCCGTAAAAAACTGAGTAAAACCCATCAAAAGTCCGTCCGCGAACTGATCGGCGTCGGCAACGATACGGCTCACCGTATCCCCGTGCGCATGCGTGTCGATATATTGTAAGGGCAATCTGCCGAGTTTATCGAACGCGTCCTTGCGAATATCGCACACCACATGACAGGAAATGCGGTTATTGCAAAGACTCATCAACCATTGCGAAAGTCCGCCCACGCCGATGGTCACGCCTATTTTGATAAATATATCATAGAGTTCTTCCCACAACACACCGCTCTCCAAAATGCAATCGACAGCGTCGCCGAAATACACGGGCACGAGCAAAGTCGCCACCACCGTCACCACAGCAAGGAGCAACGATCCGAGCAAGGAAAGAGGATATCGCATGACGTAGCGGAGTATTCTCATCAGAGGCTTTTGAAACAATGCCTCGAAAAATTCCTTTACCGTTTTCATACGCTCGCCTCCTCTTTTTCATACTGCGAAAAATAAATTTCACGATAGACTTCGCAAGATTTCATAAGCTCGTCGTGTGTCCCCATGCCGACCGCTTCCCCTTCGTCGAGGACGAGGATCTTGTCCGCTTCACGCACGGAAGACGCACGTTGAGAGACGATGACGACCGTTGTGTCCAGTTCGCGGATCCCCTTTCGAAGCTCCGCATCCGTCGCATAATCGAGTGCCGACGAGGAATCGTCCAAAATCAAAATATCGGGATCTCGAACGAGGGCTCGCGCCACCGTCAACCGCTGTTTCTGACCGCCCGAGAAATTCTTGCCGCCCTGTTCCACAGGGGTGTCCAGCCCCCCTTTCTGCTTGATAAATTCGTCCGCTTGCGCGATTTTTGCCGCCGTCCACAATTCCGCGTCCGTTGCGTCCGCTCTCCCCCACAAAAGGTTTTCACGAATCGTGCCCTTGAAAAGCTGCGCTTTTTGCGGCACGACACCGATTTTCTCACGAAGATACGTCTGCCATTCCGCACTTTTCACGTTTCGTCCGTTGACGAACACTCGTCCTTCGCGCACGTCATAGAAATGAGGAATCAGATTGACAAGGGTCGTTTTTCCCGATCCCGTTCCTCCGATAACGCCAAGCGTCTCCCCTCGTTTCAAGGTGAAACTGATATCGTTCAAAGCGTCCTCTGCCCCCTCGTTGTAACGTGCAAAGACGTGGTCAAAAACGATCATGTCATCGTTGACCGCAGACATACCCTCGTCATTTTCAATTTCAAGGGAAGAATCCATATTCAGAACCGCCTCGATACGCTCTGCGCTCGCCACCGCTTTTGCCACCGTCACGATCAGGTTGGCAAGTTTGATAAGCTCGATTAAAATCTGGCTCATAAGGTTATAGAGCGCAATCACCTTGCCTTGCGTCAACTCACCTCTGTCCACACGAATGCCGCAAGTATACAAAAGGAGAATAATCGCAATGTTGACCAACACGAACGTCAAAGGATTGGTAATAGCGGCAATTCCGCCCACGAATTTACGCTCTTTGGTAAGCCGTTCGTTGCGTTCGTCAAAAAGACGACATTCATCTTCTTCCTTGCAAAAGGCACGAAGCACTCTCGCCCCCGTCAAATTCTCACGCGTGGAAAGAAGCACCTTGTCCAACTTTGCCTGCGTTTTTTTATACAGCGGCATGCAGATAAACATTACCGCGTATACAACGACGGCAAGAATGAGAATGGCACTGCCGAAGACGCCGAAGGAGGAAGGATCGATGATGCACGCACACACCAACGCTCCGAACACGATAAACGGAGAACGAAGAAGGAGACGCAAAAAGAGGTTAATCCCCGTTTGCATCTTGTCCACGTCGCTCGTCATACGGGTGAGCATGGTTGCTTCCCCCATTCTGTCGATGTCCTTATAACTCAGAGATTGCAATTTCTTAAACAGGTCACTTCTCACGCCCGCAGACACGCCCGTTGCCGCACGCGCGGAGAAATATTGCGCAGTCACGGAAAAAGCAAGACCGAGCAATCCGAAAACGCCAAGGAGAACGCACATCCAAACGATATAGCCTTTGTCGGCGTAAATATATCCCTGTCCTTCTACAAGTTCGCCCAACCCATTGTCCACGATGGACGCAACGACAAAGGGAACGAGCAGTTCAAACGTGGCTTCCATCAATTTGAAAAGAGGCCCCAACAAACTCTGCCACTTATATGGCTTAAAATAGGTTAAAATTTTTTTCATACACCTTTCTCTTTCGATTGTTCAAGCACGCCGCAATTTCGATCGCTTTTCAGCCCTCGCCGCGAAGTCTTTCGGTTCTCGCGGCTGAAAATTGCTTACAGCCCGTCAATCGTATTCTTTTCTGTTGTAGATTATACCACAAAATTACGGGAAATGCAAGAAAAAAACGAAAGACGATGCGTCCTTCGTTAATTTTCCTTTATTCTTCGACGAGCGTTTCCGCTTCTTCCGCTTCCTCCGAATTTTCCTCCTCGTCGTCCCCTTCGAATTCTTCCGTCCGAGGAGCAAGCAACAACCCTTCATACACCTCTTTATATTCGCGAATATCCAAAACCGCCTTTCCGTCTTCCGTCGAAGACAGATTTTCATTCATGCGATACATGCGGCACGCATTAAAAAATACGTTGGTCACGAAAAGAGAAAAGAGGAACGCCGCCACCGTGATACAGCCGCAAAGAATCGTCGGCAAAACATACGCGTTATCGGGTGTGGAAAAATTCTTCATACCCACGATCGCCGTCGCAATCAACCCTCCGATAAGAGGCAACAAAGCACAGAGGAAGAATATAAAACCTTTCGTCCGTCTTTTGGAAAGAATGGCTCTACGCTCCGACTGCTTGCGTTCCACGCGTTCCCAAATAGGCGCTTCCTGTTCGCAAAGCTCCTGATACCGTTTTTCAAATTGCTCGTGATAATCTCGTTTGATTATTTCCGTCGCAATCACGCCGAGATCGGATTCCAGCTCTTCCATACCCCCTTCGAGATACTCTTCCGCAAGCACGTCGGGATCGGTGAAATTCGCCGTTTTCGCACACCAGTATCCGACCGAAGCTTCCGTTGCAAGCTCGTCCAGCTTCAACGCCTTTTCATAGACGATTTCCGCCGCGTGG
>CAZRAS010000106.1:0-3753 GCA_964598045.1 uncultured Clostridia bacterium
GCGCCGACGCTGATTACCGCTACGCCGCCTGCAAGTTTCGCAAGACGTTCTTGCAATTTTTCTCTGTCGTAGTCGGATTTTGTTTCGGCGATTTGGGATTTGATGGAAGCAATGCGATCTTTGATGGCAGTCGTGTCGCCTGCACCGCCTACGATCGTCGTGTTTTCTTTGTCAACGCGAACGCTGGTTGCTCTTCCGAGCATATCGAGGGTAACGTCCTTGAATTCAAGACCGAGATCGGAGGAAATTACTTCTCCGCCCGTTAAGATTGCAATGTCGCGGAGCATATCTTTTCTTCTGTCACCGAAGCCGGGGGCTTTTACGGCGACGGAGTTGAACACACCTTTGAGTTTATTTACGATAAGGGCAGCCAAAGCGTCGCCTTCCACGTCTTCCGCGATGATGAGAAGTCTTGCACCCTGCTGTGCGAGGGGCTCGATAACGGGAAGAATTTCCTGCAAGGAGGAGATCTTCTTATCGGTGATCAAAATATAGGGATTGTCAAGCACCGCTTCCATTTTGTCGGTGTTCGTCACCATGTAAGCAGAAGCGTAGCCACGATCGAATTGCATACCTTCCACGGTGGAAAGTTCGGTGTTCATGGATTTGCCTTCTTCTACGGTGATAACGCCGTCTTTTCCGACAATTTCCATTGCTTTTGCGATCAAAGAGCCGACTTCTGCGCTACCTGCGGAAATAGAAGCAGTCTGTTCGATCGCTTTATTGCTTTCTACCGATTTGGAAATTGTTTTAAGATGATTTACGGTCGTATCAACGGCTTTCTTGATCCCTTCCTTCAAAATGATGGGGTTTGCGCCTGCCGCAAGGTTTTTCAAGCCTTCGCGAACGATTGCCTGTGCCAAAACGACCGCGGTCGTCGTGCCGTCGCCGGCTACGTCGTTGGTTTTGGTGGAAACTTCTTTCACGAGCTGAGCACCCATGTTTTCAAAGGGATCTTCAAGCTCGATTTCTTTTGCAATCGTTACACCGTCGTTGGTGATGAGGGGAGCGCCGAATTTTTTGTCGAGCACTACGTTTCTGCCCTTGGGACCAAGGGTGATTTTCACGGTATCTGCCAGTACGTTTACGCCTGCTTCCAATGCTTTTCTTGCGTCTTCGCCGTATTTAATCTGTTTAGCCATTTTCTTATTCTCCTTTATGATTTAGTCTTCCACGATTGCGAGAATATCGCTTTGCTTGATAATCGTGAATTCTTTGCCGTCTACTTTGAAGTTAGATCCTGCGTAGTTTGAGCAGAGTACTTTATCGCCGACTTTCACCTGCATTTTTACATCTTTTCCGTCGATGATGCCGCCGGGGCCGACCGCTACGACTTGACAGGTTTGAGGTTTTTCCTGCGCGGACGTGGGGAGATAAAGACCGCTTTTCGTCTTTTCTTCCACGGTAACGCTTTCAATAACGACTTTGTCGAATAAAGGTTTGATATTCATAATACAATTCCTCCTGATGACCGACTTATAAATCGGGAATTTTTGATTACATTCTATTATAAACAACTTTTCCGACCAATCAAACAACAATTTGGAATTTTTAGGATATTTTTCTTGATATTTCATAAAAAAAGTGTTATAATGAAGGAAATAGGAAAGTGGGATGGTTATGCACCATGGATAAATGGGACAAACGTTTTATGGAACTTACGGAAACGGTTGCGAACTGGTCGAGCTGTTTTCAGGAAAACCGTCATGTCGGAGCCATTATCGTCAAGGATAAGCGAGTGATGACGACGGGGTATAACGGCGCGCCTGCGGGGATCCGGAGCTGTGAGGACAAGGGTGAATGTCTTCGCCGTAAACTGAATATTCCGAGCGGCACCCAGCACGAGCTTTGCTTTGCCGTGCACGCCGAACAAAACGCAATCGTTCAAGCCGCAAAATACGGCATCAATATCAGTGGCGCAACTCTTTACTGTACCCATCAACCTTGCGTAATATGCGCAAAAATCATTATCAATGCAGGCATCAAACGAGTCGTCTATAAGTACGGCTATCCCGATGAATTCTCCCTGCAATTGTTCGAGGAGTCCAATGTTCAACTTGAAAAATTTATTTAATTCCAATGCAAAAAATCCCGTGGTTACCTTTCAAATGGAAAACGGAAAGACCTTTACGGCAGAGCTTTATCCGGAGAAAGCTCCCAACACGGTCAACAATTTCATATCTCTCGTACAAAAAAAATTCTATGACGGATTGATCTTTCATCGCGTAATCTCCGGTTTTATGATTCAAGGCGGCGATCCCAAGGGCACGGGAACGGGTGGTCCCGGCTATCAAATCCCGGGGGAATTTTCGGGCAACGGATTTACTCAAAACGATATTCCGCACACGCGTGGCGTTTTATCCATGGCTCGTTCTCAGCATCCTGACTCGGCAGGCTCTCAATTTTTCGTTATGCACGGAGACGCCGATTATCTTGACGGACAGTACGCCGCATTCGGTAAAGTTATCGAGGGGATGGAAGTCGTCGACGAGATCGCAGGCGTAAAGACGGATTGGTACGATAAGCCCTACGAAGAACAAAAGATGAAAAAGGTGACGGTGCAAACGTTCGGCGTTCGATACGACGAACCTGTTAAAAAAACGAGGTAACTTCATGACGGATAATACGATTTATAACAACCCGCTCATCACTCGTTATGCAAGCAAAGAAATGCAGCACGCGTTCTCCGATGAAAAACGTTTCAAGCTTTGGAGAAAGCTTTGGATTGCACTTGCCGAATCGGAAATGGAGCTTGGTCTCAATATTACGCAAGAACAGGTGGACGAACTGAAAGAATATGCGGAGGATATCGATTACGATCTTGCAGAGAAGTTTGAAAGAGAAGTTCGTCACGACGTTATGGCGCACGTGAAGGCGTACGGTGCCTATGCAAAGAAAGCGATGCCGATTATTCACCTCGGGGCAACGAGTTGTTTTGTAAATTGCAATGCGGAAGCCATCATGCTCGATGAAGCTTTGGATATCGTATTGAAAAAGCTTGTCAATGTCATGGACAAGTTAAAAACTTTTGCTTTGAAATATAAAGATGTACCGACGCTCGGCTTTACCCATTTGCAACCGGCACAACTCACGACGGTAGGCAAACGTGCCACCCTTTGGTTGCAAGATTTGGAAATGGACTATGAAAACCTTATCCATGCTAAAAATTGCATCAAACTTCGCGGTGTAAAAGGCACGACGGGAACACAAGCAAGCTTCATGGAACTTTTCAACGGCGATGAAGAAAAAGTGAAGGAATTGCAGAATCGAGTCGTTGCTAAAATGGGATACGATAAAGTATACGGAGTAACCGGTCAAACGTATCCTCGTAAAATGGACTATAACGTTTTATGCGTACTCTCTCAGATTGCGCAAAGTGCCTATAAATTCTCTAACGATATTCGTATTTTACAGAATATGAAGGAGATCGAAGAACCTTTCGGAAAAAATCAAATAGGTTCGTCCGCGATGGCATATAAGCGCAATCCCATGCGTTCGGAACGTATCGGTGCGTTGGCAAGATATATGATTTCCTTGCCCGTAAACAGTGCATTGACGGCATCTACGCAATGGTTTGAACGCACACTTGACGATTCTGCAAATCGTCGTATCGTCAATGCCCAGGCATTTTTATCCGTCGACGGGATTTTGAATATCTATATGGACGTCGCGGAAAATCTCGTTGTTTATGAAAAGGTAATCGAGAAACATATTCGTGCCGAATTGCCGTTTATGGCGACGGAAAACATCATG
>CAZRAS010000107.1:0-3751 GCA_964598045.1 uncultured Clostridia bacterium
TGGAAGTATATGGCATCGAGCGTGGCTATGCCGGCTTGATCGACAATAACTTGGTAAAGATGGAAATGCGTAGCGTTTCCAACATCGTACAATGCGGCGGTACGAAACTTCGTACGGCAAGATGTTTGGAAATGGTTACCAAAGAGGGGCAGAAGAAGGCCTTGGAAACTTTGGAGAAAAACGGGATCGAAGGACTTGTCGTCATCGGCGGCGACGGTTCGTTCAGAGGGGCAAAGGTGCTCAGTGAATACGGCGTTCCCACCATCGGTATTCCCGGTACGATCGACAACGACCTTGCTTACACCGACTACACGCTTGGGTTCGATACAGCCGTCAACACTTGTATCGACGTCATCAATAAACTTCGTGACACCATGACCTCTCACGAACGTGTTTGCGTCGTGGAAGTTATGGGTAGACATTGCGGCGATATAGCTCTTTACAGCGGTATTGCTTCGGGAGCGGAAATTATCGTCGTTCCTGAAATCGAGTTCAATATGGACGAAATCGTGGCGAAGATCAGACGTTCTCGCGCAAACGGGAAACATTCGAACATTGTCGTTATCGCAGAAGGGGTTATGAGTGCGGCAAAATTTGCAGAGCAGTTGCAGGCGGTTACGGAATATTCCGTGCGTCCTACCTGTATCGGACACGTGCAGCGCGGCGGCTCTCCTTTCATGTCGGATAGAATGCTTGCGGCTCAATTCGGTAATAAAGCGGTTCGCTTGTTGAATGAAGGAATCGGCAATCGCGTGGTCGGTATTCGTGATAACCATATTATCGATATGGATATTATCGAAGCTGTTTCTATGGAGAAGAAGTTCAACTATGAACTTTATGAAACACTGCAGATGATTTCCATGTAAAAACGTCTAATTTCAAAACGGGATCGGGGTGAAAATCCGCCCGTTTTTTATATGTGCAATGAAAAGTGCGTTTATTCGGCTTGACAAAAGTATGCGGACATGGTAAACTGAATGTGGAAAAATCATGGAGGAATAAATTTATGACTTGGGGACCTGTATTCGGTTGGGTTCATATTTTGACGCTGCTATTGGCGGCAGGAATGATCGTGGGTTTGTATTTCTTATTAAAAATTATGATGGGGGGGGGACGAATAATCACCTTATTCGTTCTTTCCTTCGCCGGAATCGTGGCGATTGTCTATAATCTTATCAAGTGGGATTCCCCGTTGGAATATTTGCCTTTGCATATGTGTTCCGTCAATGCGATTTTGTTGCCCGTCACCGTGGCGACGAGAAATAAGACACTCGGCAATTTGCTTATCCTTTGGTGTGCAGGTGCGTTGATGGCGTTGTTGTTTACGTACGGGCAGACAAATTATGAAATTTTCAGCATGACGTTTGCCGTCTATTATTTTCCGCATATTTTGGAATTTGCAATTCCGATTTTTCTTTTTGTTTTCAAAATTATCGAGCTTGATTGGCGTTGCATTTTGTCGACCTTGCTCCTTACCGTCGGGATTTATACGCTTGTGCATTTGTGCAATGTGGGGATAAACGCCTATTGTTTGGAAAATAATATCGTAGATCGGAACGGTGAAGTGATTCAGGTCAATTATATGTATTCCATATTGCCGAGTATTTCTCCGTTGCCTTTGTTTTGGTCGATCATTCCGCACTCGTATTGGTATATGTATGCGGCGATTCCCTTGGTTGCGATTATTTTGTCGGGCGTGTATTTGCCCTCTATAATCAAGGTCGTACGTCAAAAGAAAACGCGAAAAGTATAACGCTATCAAAATCCCGCAGGCTTGCGGGATTTTCTGTTTGAGAATGGAAAAATGCGTGTATATATAAATGCGGAGTTGCTTAGTGCGGCATTCCAAACGATAAGATACGGCTTTATGCCGTAAAAGCGGGAATACATGATTTTAACAGTTTGTATGAGTCCTTGTACGGACGTAACGATAGAGCTTGACACCTTGAACGTCGGGCAAACGAATATTATCAAAAGCAAAAAGCTTTCTTTTACGGGCAAGGCGTTGAACGTAGCCATCGGCGTGGCTCGTTTGGGGGGCGACGCGTATACCACCGGGCTCATGTACAACGAGAACGGATATATGTTTGAAAACGAACTGGACAAAGAGGGAGTTAAATTCTCTTTTGTCTGGAATAAAGGTAGGGTGCGAGAGAATTATAAATTCATCGACAGCCGTTCGATGTTGACCGAAGTGAACGACGTAGGACAGGAAGTCGGGGAAGAAAAACTTAAAGACGTGCTCAGCATCGTACGCAATGTTTCCTCGCGCAGCAGTGTCACCGTGATATCGGGTGGCTTGCCGAGAAATACGAAGCCGGAATATTACGGGGATTTGGTTCGCGCGGTCGATCCCGGATCTCTCAGAATCGTAGACGCCACCGGACAACGTATGTTTTCCGCATTGAACGAAGGGGTGGATTTGGTAAAACCGAACATCGAAGAGCTGGAGAGCACGTTGGGACGGCGTATCGTCTCGAAAGACGATATGTTGGAAGGGTGTTACGATTTGTTGGATAGAGGGGCGAAATGCGTGTTGCTTTCTCTTGGAAAACAGGGCGCGATCATCACGAACGGCACGGATAGTTTTTATTGTAAGAGTATCAACGTAGCAGTCAATTCCACGGTCGGAGCCGGGGAAGGAATGGTTGCGGCGGCAGCCATGCAAATGGAACAAGGTGCACCCTTGGAGGAAATCTTGCGCGCAGGCGTTGCGGCAGGCACCGCCACCGTCATGACGGTGGATCAGGTGTCCTTCACGAAAGATACATACAACGACGTGCGTTCGATGTTGCAAGTGAGTAGAATTTAAAAAATAGAAAAAATCGGATTTTCGTCATAAAATCCGATTTTTCTTTCTTTTGAGAGTTTTTTTACCGTTTATCTTGCATTTTTGTAAAATCGGTGTTATAATAGAACGGAAGATATGCGGGCGACTATGAATCGATAGGATAAAAAGTAAGTTCGTTTAAAAAATGCGTTATAGGTATATTTATGCAATATTTTAATTTTGACAACGTGACACAGCCTCTTTCCCGAATTATTTTGGGTACGTCCACGAAACCTTGTTGTAACGGGGAAAATTGCGACGAAGTTTTTAACGAGGCGTTAAACCTCGGCATTACGACGTTTGACACCGCGCGTGTGTACGGACGTTCGGAAGAAACGCTGGGGGATTGGGTGGAACGGGCAGGCGTAAGAGCACGTGTGAATATTCTTTCCAAAGGCGGACACCATACGCCGCTTTTGCGAAAACGCGTCAATAGGAAGGAAATTTTTTCCGACCTCGAAACCTCTCTACGTAAATTAAAAACGGAGTATATCGATATCTATCTGCTCCATCGAGACGACGTGTCCGTGCCTGTCGGGGAAATCGTGGAAACGCTTAACGAGGCATATGCGGAGGGAAAAATTAAGGCGTTCGGAGGATCGAACTGGACGGTTCGGAGAATCGAACAAGCCAACGAATACGCCTATGCCCACGGGTTGCATCCCTTTTTTCTGTCCAGTCCTTATTACGGGTTGGCGGAGATGAAGGAGAACTTTTTTGCATACGGGCTCGTCGGGCTTACAGGGGAGAAAAAGCAGGCGGATCGGCTCTGGTATCAAAACAACCAAATGCCCGTTGTGGCGTATTCCACGCTCGGAGGCGGGCTCTTTTCGGGGAAGGTGGGAAAACGAGTGGATTTAAGCCCCTTGTGGGTGCGGTCGGCATTTGGCGGAAAGGAGAATTTTCAAAGACGGGAAAGAG
>CAZRAS010000108.1:0-3732 GCA_964598045.1 uncultured Clostridia bacterium
CATTCACTTGCAAAAAGGTGACAGGTCCGGCTTCATATCGAATCCCACCCTCCGTCGCTTCAAAAAAGGGTACACCATGTACAAGTTGAAACTCTTCCCCCAAGATAACGTTGGTGTCTTTGTCGTTTAAATTTATGTACAAAGAAAAGCTTCGGAACTCCTTTGATAACAGCTCGATAAGCATCGAAATATGGGGAACGTTGCGTTTTACCGTCACGAGCGTGAAGATAAAGTTTCCCCCGATTTCTCTGGCAACAATATGTCGAATCGTACCTGTTTTGGCAATTTCGTCATACCCGTGCACGTTGGCCGCACGCATAAACGATTTTAAAATCGCGATGAGTTTTTCCGCCCATTCGGGATGAATGGCGCACCCGTTGACGGGTACGATGCGATGGCTATGTTCGGCGTAAAAACCGATTACGTCCTCGCCGTTTTTATCCACGCCGACAGGGAGCTGCAATTTGTTACGATATCCGTAAGGAAAATCGCTCTTCACGGCAACGGGCACGTCTACCTGAAGTCCGCCGATCTTGCGAAGAGAATCTTTCACCATATTGCTCTTATAAGCGAGTTGCGCGTTATAATCGAGATGTTGAAGGACACAACCGCCGCAACGAGAAAAAACGGGACACTTTTCCCGCACCCGTTCTTCGGCCGGAGTCAAAATCTCCTCCACCTTACCGTATCCGACGCTGCCTTTGATCTTAAGCACCTTAAAACGTACCTTTTCGCCGGGCAAACAAGCAGGTACGAAGAAGGTAATCCCGTCGTGTTTAACGATTCCTTCTCCGTTCGTACCCATGGCAGTCACCACAGCGCAAATACTATCGTTCTTTGTAATCATAAAAAACTCCCGTAGTCCTTTCTCTCATTCTACACTTCATTTTCGCCAAATGAAAAAGATCGATAACAGTATACTGCATTTCAAAACAAAAAGTCAAGTAAAACTTTTCGTGATTTGCAATTGCGGAGAATATTGGCACGCAACTTTTCGCAAAATACAGACTCATGCTATTCTGTAATCGATCAATGCAAAACGGGAGGGCAAATTTCCTCCCGTTTTAGGCTTTCATCTTAATTTGTAAATTTCTTCAACTTTGGCTGACATTATTTCTATGCAATTTTTTCAATACACGATCCGCCAAGCCGTCAATGCCGTGTGATTCTTTCGACCAAGCGATTAACCAATACACGACTTTTAAACATGACGTAATCATACCCGACAAAAAAGAGAGTACCGCCGATCAAAATAATCGGAAGAATGAATTGATCGACAAACGCGACGGTCGTCGTCATATCGAACACGAATCGCCAGATTACGTACATCGTGCCGTCAAACCACGCCGCTTTGATCAAACATGCCACCCAGGTGTTCATCTTCGTCTTCAATTGCAGCTCGTTCACGAGCGGATGAAGTCCGAAAAACATAATAAACGGAAGCACGTCAAAAAAGAATGCGCTGCAAAAAATCAGGCTGCATATACACGTCGCCACGTACGCCAAGAAATATCCGACGTAACTCTTTTTCGCAAGCGGCAACATCAACGCCACGCCGGCGAAAAGATACCCCGTGAACAGGAAAATCGACGAATATACCCCCACCGTCATCAAAGTGGTTGCAAGCGCGCACGCGAGTGCCGATAGGGCAATTTCATAAGCGGGAATCTTCTTCATGTCTTATCTGCAACCGCAACAAAGACTGAACAAACAATCCACACACAGATAGGTGTAACAACAGGAAATGCAATTCGAACATGTGTTTCCCCCCATCTGTTCGTCGGGCATGGGTTCATGCGCGTAGGGGTTTTGTCTCTCCTCGCGATGCTGTTGTTTTTCGTAATCGTTTTTCGCCTTCATCTTGTCGTACGCCGCGCGATATTTCGTATTGTCGGGATCCATCTGCATGGCAATCTCCAACTGTTTCTTGCTATCGTTCGACCAGCTCTTCTTATAGAAAACGACCGCCTGCAAATAATGCCACTCCGCGCCGCGATCGTTGCAATCGTCAAGCTTTGCTTGCGCTTCGCCGAGCTTATCCGCCTTCAACAGTTCGGAAATTTCCTCATACACGCTCTTACCCTCGGTGTTTTGGCTCTTTTCTTTGCGCGAAGCCATAATTTCCCGATATGCGTTCTCCACCTGCGTCAATTTCCGAGCCGCTTCGTTCCCCGCTTCCCCGTCCAACCAACGATCCTCGCTGTATTTCCCTTTCAAGGCATAATAGCGCTCGGTGATCTCTCCGTCCGTCGCCGTCTCTTTCAATCCTAAAAGTTCGTAGTACTCTCTCATGAATTCTCCTATTCGTTTGCTTTTGCAAGCCGTTATTTTGTATTTTTCTTTTTGCAATTTTTAGAGCAGTCGTTCCCTTCCATCACTCGTTTAGTGGTAGCAGGTAAGCCGCGAAGTAAAATATTATCCGATAAATCCCGATTGAAATGAAAGTGAATTTTCGACAAATTCTCTCGAATATCATAGAACAGGGAATGAAAAGCATAGCGCACGTCTTCCCCGTTTTTCCCTTCCAAAAGTTCCTTTTTACAGGACGCCTTATATGCCAATGCAAAGGGATTATATGCTCCTTTCTTCACGTCCTTTTCGTAATCGTCCAACGCATCGATGAGATAAATCCACTTTCCCACCGCATAAAAAAGGTTATGCGTAGCCGTCGTTTTCTTCTCTCCGAGCGCATAATCGGAAAACTCCGCAAGCAAGTTCGCAGTCGCATCCGCCGCTCGATCCAAACTCTCCGTCTTCGCTTTCTCGACCTTTTCTTGCTCCGCAAGGTTCTCGCGAACGATACGCTCCACCTTGGGATATTTTTTCTTGACTTTCTCAAAGCCGCACTTAAACCAAAGCCGTTTGCCCCGTCCTCTGTCGCCGTCCTGAATATCGTCGGTGTACTTATAGTACACGAGTGCGGTATTCAACGCGCCGAGCTGTCTCGTAAGTTCATCCACTTCTGCCATCGCACGAGCACGAATACAATGCGTCAGGCAATGAGATTTTTCAATTTTAACGTCTATACCTGCGATATTGTGCAGAATGACGGAAAGGAAGGTCACGTCATAGGAAAGCCCCATTCGGGAAGCTTGACCGCATACCTGCCCTATTCCTTTGCATACGCCACAGTACATCGCGCGATATAAATTTTCGTCTTTGATATATAAATACGGTGTATCCGTGCGCACGTAACCGAACATGGCGCCTCCCTATCAGTCTTTCTATTCACTCAAACTATTATAACAGGTTTATACGAAAAAGAAAACTGCTTTTTCGCCGTTTTCTCATTCTTCACCCAAAATAACGGATTCTTTCACTAAATTGACAAAATACTCTTGAACGTAAACGCAAAAGACAATACGATTCGAGGGTTTACCTTTTATTCTTTATCGGGTACGGGTACGATCTCGCCGTCCGTGAAACGCAAAATCAAATCGGACATTTTCTTCAAATCGTTTGCAACCACCGTCTTGAAACGTAAGGGACGATAACGAAGCGCAAGCAAGCTCTTGGGCGGTTTCATTGCCGTGAGCAAGTTCAAACGCTTAATCCCCTTAAAGCTGTCCTTGACGTCATTGCCCGAAAGCGCATACAAAACGTCCTGCGGGAATTTATAGGGATTTGCTGTTGAAAGCACGACGGTAGGCGTGTTATCGTTTTCATTCTCTTTGGTGCGCGCGTTATAATATTGCATATATACGGCGAGCGCTACCCCCGTGTGCGTGTCCA
>CAZRAS010000109.1:0-3725 GCA_964598045.1 uncultured Clostridia bacterium
ATGATTTTGGCAATCAATTTCCTCACTTGGTGGGCACACAGGGCCAACTTGGTTCGCTTATTTTCGGGGGAAGAACATAAGACGGGCGCTAAAAAGAAAAAAGCGTGAAGAGAGGTCGCAGAAATTTAGAATGAACAACGTACGTGTAAAAGAGGGTTTTCAAGAGCCTTTGCGCTTGCAAAATTTGCGGGAACGGGATTTCGAGCTCGTGTATGCCATTATGGAAGAAGCCTTTCCCTACGACGAGCGTCGTACTTATGAGGAACAAAAAAAGCTCCTCTCTGATCCCCGATATCGAATATACGGCTTATTGGATGATTCCGACGGAGGGTTGAAAGCGTTTATCAGCTTTTATCGGTTGGACGGATTTGTTTTTGCGGAACATTTCGCCACAAGTTCGAAATATAGAAATCAAGGATTGGGCGGACGGATTTTGCAAAGTCTGGTCGGCATGTTGAAGGAACAAATTTGTCTTGAAGTGGAATTGCCCGAAAATGAATTTTCCAAAAGGCGAATTGCGTTTTATCAACGTAACGGCTTTTTTCTCAACGACTATCCGTATAAGCAACCTCCTATTTCGGTGGGTAAAGCGGAGATTCCGCTCCTGCTTATGACGACGGGCGGAACGCTTACGGAAGCGGAGTTTGTACAGATGAAAAATACCTTGTATCGGGAAATCTATCACGTGAATAGATAACTTGAATATGAGGTGGCAGCTTGGCGGTGTCGACTGTTTTATGAAAGTTCTTAACAGAATATGGAATGAAAAAGAGACGCAGAAGAATTTTCTTCCGCGTCCTTTACTTTGCCTATTTTTATTTTGTATGTTTACCACAAGAAAGTATAGAGGTACAATTCTCCGCTTTCGGGGAAATATGCCATGTACAATTCTTCTTTGAATTTGCCGGATTCGGGCGTTACGGGGAAGTCCGTTCCGTTTTCGCTTTCGTCAATGTTTTGCCAAAAGAATGCCCAGGTATATGTTTTTGTCCAATCCGGTTTCTTTGTCACGGTGAGGATATCGTTCCAATGGGGAGTTCCGTCTAATTCCTCCAATCCCATGGTAAACGCGCTTTCAAATTCCGTATTCTTTTCCGAAGAAAAATAATCTATAAATTGAGTTTCGGTATTGTTTACGTCAAAGATACTATAGTACCTTCCGTCGCCTTGCCATCCCATATCGTTTACGCTGTAATTGGGAGATAAATCGTTCGGAAGGGGAGTGGACAACGTGTTTTCCCATCTTGCATTAAGCCATTCCGAAGTGGATTTTTTATTTTTACTACCTTCTATCATGATGAATCCGAAAAGTGCGGCAAGTGCAAGTATGCAGACAAGTAGAAGTATGAAAATGCCTTTGATAATTTTTCCGATGAGTTTCATAAATGCGTATCTCCTATATTTTTTAGACTAGTAATCGAAATGCGGTTTACATCATCTTTTATTTCTATTATACACCTCGGTTTTTACTTTGTCAAGTATCTAAACGTAGGATAAATAAGTTGATTTGCGAGGGAGGGGGGATTATGCGTTTCGAAAGCTTGTTACGCAATTGAAATGTTTGCAGTCCCATTATTATTTTTCAAATTCATGACATATTTGCTTGCAAAAAGGCAGAGCCTATGGTATAATGTCATAAAAGATTATGACATTTAGAGGACTTTCTATGGAAAAACAAGTGAAGAGGATCGCCGTCGTGTGCGACGTGTTGGGTAAGGAGAACAACGGTACGACCATTGCCGCGATGAATTTGATTCGAAGCTTAAAGGCGAAAGGGTACGAAGTCAGGGTGATTTGCAATGACGAAGAAAGGCGAGGGGAAGAAGGATATTATATCGTTCCCGAATTGAAAATTCCCGTCATCACCGCAATCGTGCATCGCAACGGTGTGAAACTTTCGATTGTGAATAAGCAGGTGGTGGACGAGGCACTTTCCGGTGTCGATCACGTGCACGTGATGATCCCGTTTGCACTTGGCGGATATGCCGCCAAGTATTGTCACGAACATAACATTTCTCTGACGGCAGGGTTTCATGCGCAAGCGGAGAATTTTACCTCGCATTTGGGCATGATGCACTGTAATTTTGCCAATCGACTTTTTTATAAGTACATTGATAAAAACGTATACCGTTACACCGACTGCATTCATTATCCCACGCAATTTATCAAAGAGGAGTTTGAATCGGTGGTCGGCGAAACCAAAGGAGAGGTAATTTCCAACGGCGTGAACGTTTTTTTTGCCAAGAAGGAGACGGCATCGATCGAGCGTTATCAAGATAAATTCGTCATTCTTAACATTGGCAGGCTGTGCGCCGAGAAAAATCAAGGCGTCCTTATCAAAGCGGTCGCTCGCTCTAAATATAAGGAGAAAATTCAGCTCGTGCTGGCAGGGGCAGGCCCCGATCGAAAGAAGCTGATGAGACTGGCGAAAAAGTTGAATGTGAATGTCGAAAACGATTTTTATACGCGTACAGGACTGGTGGAAATCATCAACAACGCAGACCTTTATTGCCATCCGTCCGAAATGGAAATCGAGGCGATCGGTTGCATGGAAGCCATTCGTTGCGGCGTCGTTCCCGTGATTGCCGATTCCAAAAAATCGGCGACGAGAAAATTTGCGCTTGACGAGAAGAGTCTGTTTATCAACGACGACGCGGAGGACTTGGCGAGAAAAATTGACTATTGGATCGAGCACGAAGAGGAAAGGAAAGAGTATGCTTCGAGGTATTTGAATTCGGCGACGGCGTTCGATCAGGCTTATTGCATGGATAAAATGGAAGAGATGATTTTGAAGACGCACGAGGAGAAAGCGTATGGCGAAGGGTGCTAAGAAAGTCATTTATTATCGCGATGAATTGCACGACGATTTTGCCGGCACGAATATTCGGCAAAAGCCGCTCGGCAAGGATTATCGCTACGTCAACGATAACGTTTTTGCACGCATGGGTACGTGGATTGTCTATTATTTGATTGCGTTGCCCATCGTATTTTTGTTGCAAAAGTTGGTCGTGCGGCAGAAAATCGTGAATCGAAAACTCTTGAAAGAATGTAAAAAGCAGGGTTGTTTTCTGTATGCCAATCATACGATGGCGATGGGGGACGCTTTTACCGGGCCGCTCATGAGCGCACCGAAAAAGTGTTACGTAATCGTCAATCCTGACGCTGTTTCCATCAAGGGACTGCGTACGATTGTGAAAATGTTGGGCGGAATTCCTCTTGCTTCCGGGTTTGAAGAGGGGAAGAAGATGGTGCAATGCGTTAAGAGAAGGATCGAGCAAGGCTCTGCGGTGATGATCTATCCAGAGGCGCATATTTGGCCGTATTATACGGGGATTCGACCTTTTGCGTCGAATTCCTTCAAATATCCCGTCAATTTGGACGTCCCCGTATTTTGTGTCACCAACTGTTATCAAAAGAGCTTGTTTTTCAAGCGTCCCAAAGTGGTGGCGATCGTGGACGGACCTTTCTATCCCGATAAGACTTTGCCAAAAGCCGAGCGCGTGGAAAAGCTGAGAAATCAGGTGTATGAAACCATGTGCCGACGGGCGGAGAAATATTCCACATATGCGTACGTGGAATATGTGAAACGATCTGCCGAGCCGCTCGAAGCGTATGCGGTTTGCAATGCGGATAAGATGGCTGAATAAGGGGCAGGTATGCGATGAATGAAAATAGCCCGAGCTTTCCGATGAGTGGAAAGCTCGGGCTTGTTCTTATGAAATTCG
>CAZRAS010000110.1:0-3697 GCA_964598045.1 uncultured Clostridia bacterium
GTCGGGGATTTCTCCAAAGCGTTGCAACAGGTGGCGGTGCAATATTCGCCCGATAGAATTATTATCGAACCTTCCGGGGTGGGAAAACTCAGCGACGTGATCAAAGCGGTTGCGAACGCAAAACTTGAAAATGCAACGTTGAACGCATTTTGCACCGTTGTGGACGGGACAAAATGTAAAATGTATATGAAGAATTTCGGCGAATTTTTCAATGATCAAGTGGAAAATGCAAGCTGCATTATTCTTTCTCATACGCAAAAGGCGAGTGAAGAAAAAATTGCGACGGCGGTGGAACTTTTGAAAGAAAAGAACCCTTCCGCGACCGTCGTAACGGCAAATTGGGACAGCTTGGACGGGAAAGCCATTCTTGCGGCTATGGAGAAAAAAGATAGCTTGCAAGCCGAGCTTGATCGTTTTTTTGAAGAAGTACATCATCACCATCATGAAGAAGAATGTGACGATCCCGATTGCTGCTGCCGCGCTCATGAGCACAAACATCATCACCATCATGAGGAAGAATTCGACGATCCCGATTGCTGCTGTCACGATCACGAGCACGAACATCATCATCACCATCACGGACATCATCATGCCGATGACGTATTCACGAGCTGGGGAGTAGAGACAACTCGTAAATTTACCCAAGAAGAGCTGCTCCATGCGCTTCAAGAAATTCAGTCGGAAGAAAAGTACGGCTCCGTGCTTCGCGCAAAAGGTATCGTAAACGGAGAGGGGGCATGGCTCCATTTCGATTACGTGCCCGGAGAGCCGGACGTTCGCGAAGGGGTTGCCGGTGTGACAGGCAGACTTTGCGTAATCGGTTGTAAGCTCAATGAAGATGCGTTGAAGACGCTGTTTCATGTGTAAGAGTTAATCAATATTGAGGAAAACTATGAAAAAACTTCCCGTAGAAACGCCCGTATACCTGTTTTTAGGTTTTTTGGAATCGGGCAAAACAAAATTTATTCAGGAAACTTTAGAAGACCCTCGCTTTTCGTCAGGGGAGAAGACGTTGCTTCTCGTCTGCGAAGAGGGGGAGGAAGAATATGAAACGATTCGTTTCGCCAACGCTGAAAACGTAGATCTTGTCGTTATCGACGATAAGGAAGATCTTAATGAAGAACATTTTGCCGAACTTCAGTTAAAATACGGTGCCGATCGCATCGTGGTGGAGTACAACGGGATGTGGGAGTTGAATGATTTTTTCAACGCCATGCCCGAAGGCTGGATGATCAATCAAATCATGACCTTTTTCGATGCGCGTACCTTCCTTAATTATAACGCAAATATGCGTCAGCTCGTCTACGATAAGGTGGTGAATACGCAACTCGTTGTGTTCAATCGATATAATGACTCTATGGATAAAATGGAGCTTCATAAAATCGTTCGCGCGATCACGCGCAGAGCGGACATTGTATACGAACGGGAGGACGGAAAGGCGGATTTTGACGATATCGAAGATCCTTTGCCTTTCGACATCGATGCGCCCGTGATTGAAATCGAGGATCGAGACTATGCCTTTTTCTATCGTGATTTGACGGAAAATCTGGAATCGTACATCGGAAAAACAGTGAAGTTTTTGGGAATCGTAGCCACGGATAAGCGGTTGGACGCAACCGATATCGTAGTAGGTAGACATATCATGACTTGTTGCGAGGCGGATATTCAGTATTGCGGACTCGCTTGCGTACTTCCCGAAGAGATGAATTTGAAAACGCGCGACTGGATTCGCGTAACGGCGAAAGTGGAATTTAAGAAGCATCGCATTTACAAGGGAAAAGGCCCTGTGTTGGTGGCGGAAAAAGTGGTTGTTTGCGATCCGCCCGAAGAACAACTTGCGACTTTTTATTGAGGAGTAAGGCGGAAATTCTTGAAGCGTAGTGACGTCTAAGCGTACGTTCTGTGTACCTTGCTCTACGAGAGCTTGACGGATAAACGATCAGCCGGGAGAAATGATTTATGCATAAATATATGACACATCCTGCACGTTGGCGTGAGACATGCGATCCTTTTACTTTACCCTATCACAATTTTTGCCTCAGGGAGATCGTAGGATATCCTCATGCGGGAAACGACGTGTTTCATGTTCGAGGCATTGCGGACGAACGGGAAGTCACTGCCTATATAAAAGTCGCTCGACGAAAGGACGCCGATCTCTTCAACGAAGTCCATATTCTTTCTCAACTCGATGCTTCGGTTTTTCCGAAAGTTCTCGATTATGATCGTCAACAAGGCATGTTTTCCGTGACGGCTGAAATGCCCGGATTGCGCTTATCGACGATTGTGGACGATAACGCCGATGTATCCTCTCTTTCTTATATGGAAGAATACGGGGAAGCGTTGGGACGCATGCATAAAATGAAGATCGACGCAAAATCGCAGGCTGATCGAAAGTTTTTTCATCCTCCCGACGAGGAACTTTTGGAGAAACTGAATTTGCAATTTTTGTCCGATTTCTTCGAACGTGCGCCTTTCAGCGAAAAAACTGTTTTTTGCCACGGGGATTTTCATTACGCCAATGCACTTTGGGAAGACAGGCATATCAGTGCGATTCTCGATTTTGAGCTTGCCGGATACGGAAATCGTGATTTCGATATTGCTTGGGCATTATTTCTTCGCCCCGGTCAACGCTTTTTGAAAACGGACGAGGAACGAGCATTATTTATAAAAGGGTATCGAAAGTATGGCGATTGCAACGAAGACGCAGTCAAATACTATATGGCGCAATGTTACGTGTATTTCCTGTCTTCTTGCGAGGAAAAAGAGTACTGCGAGTATGTGCGGAATTGGTTGAAAGAAAATTGTAGGGCATCGGTATAAATAATTTTGTATATCGCAAAAAAGCCTTCGGGGTCCCTGTTTCGGGATGTCCGAAGGCTCTTTTTTATTGATTATCTTCAAATATGCCGCTATCTGCAAATGTTCTGTCTTTGTAGTAGTAGGTCTCATCGTGTTCGTTGATATTACGCAAAACGCGGCAAGGGTTTCCGACTGCAACGACGTTCGCGGGAATATTTTTGGTGACGACGCTTCCCGCACCGATTACCGAGTTTTCTCCGATGGTCACGCCGGGACAGATGGTTACGTTTGCGCCGATCCAACAGTTATTGCCGATGACAACGGGATCGGCGTACATATATCCTCGCATTTTAGGGTGGATCGGATGTCCTACGGTGGCAATGGTCACAGCCGGACCGAACATAACTTTTTCTCCGATTACGATTTCTCCGTCATCGATAAAATTGCAATTTACGTTTATATAGGTGCTTTTACCCAACGTGATGTGCGTTCCGTAGCAGAAATAAAAGGGAGGTTCGATCCACGCGAAAGTGGGTTTTCCGAACATCTGTGTCATTGTGAACATACGTCCTGCCAAATCGTCCGGACGCAGGTCGTTGAATTTTTTTTGCAATTTTTTGGCTTTGGCTCGCTCTTTCGGTAATCCCTCGCACATATCGGTAAAAAGTTTTCCTTGTTGGATTCGTTCTCTCATTGTCATTGTCTTTTCTCCTGTGTGATGTTTTTTCAATATTTTTTGGGAATTTCATTTTTTGAGTTGAATTGTAATTGATGCCTTATTGACATAAATAACAATCTGTAGTATAATTATAGTATAAATAGGCGGAGTATTGCAAGATAAATAGTTCGAAAATATATAACAATATTTCAAATGGTGATTAAATGGCATTTTCTAATA
>CAZRAS010000111.1:0-3675 GCA_964598045.1 uncultured Clostridia bacterium
CGATCCCCGTATGCCCACGGTGGCAGGGCTTCGCAATCGCGGCGTCCCTCCCGAAGCTTTGCTCGATTTTTGTACGAAAATCGGAATCGTCAAGGCAAATTCCGAATGTCAGCTCTCCTATTTGGAGTCTTGCATTCGCGACAATCTCAATGAAAATGCAGAACGCGCGATGGCGGTACTCGAACCTTTGAAGGTGACCATCACCAACTACGAAGGAGAAGAGAGGGTAGAGGCGGCGATTCATCCTTTGAAACCCGAGCTCGGCGTAAGAGACGTGGCATTCTCGGGAACGGTCTACATCGACAAGGCAGACTTCTCCCTTACCCCTCCTCCCAAGTATCAGCGTTTGAAGCCGGACGGCTATGTGCGCCTCAAAGGGGCATATATCATCCATTGCGACGAAGTCGTACAGGATGAAAACGGAGAAGTGATCGAGCTGAAATGCTCCTACGTACCCGAGAGCCGTTCTTCGAGCGATACGAGCGGACTGAAAGTGCGCGGTACCATTCAATGGGTGGACGGTAAGACGGGCGTCGATGCGGAGATTCGAAAGTATGCGCCTTTGTTAAAGGATGCGGAATATCCCGGACAGGATTTCACGGAAAGAATGAATCTTGACAGCGAAAAGATTTATCATGGCAAGGCAGAACCGTACCTTGCGGCAAGCGAGGACGGGAAACAGTTCCAGCTCATGCGCGTGGGATACTACAAGAAATGCGTGGATGAAAGGGGCAAACTCGTACTTTCCGAAATCGTATCATTGAAGGATAACTTCAATAAATAAACAGAAGTAATTAAAGAGTAAGGAGAAAATAGTATGATTTCTTTACGTTCAATTTTAGCAGAGGAAGCCGCTCTCCCCAAGGTGACAGAGGGACAAAGTCTTCTCACCGTCGTGTTGATCGTTTCGGGGGTGTTGCTTGCAATTGCGTTTTTTATGGGCTTCGTGAAAGGATTCCGTAAAGTAAGCTGGAACGGTGCGGCTTGGGCTGTCGGAACGTTGGCGTTTATATGCGTGAGCAAGCTCGTGCCGACGGGGGCGTTTTGGTTGCCTCTTTTCTTGGCTGTGGTCAGCGCAGGCGGTTCGTTTGCACTCTTTAAGTTTCTCGCATACTTCCTTCGTCCGAGGATGAGATGGATTAAGGACGATATCAATGCGGACACTTCCCTTGCGGAATACGGCTTGGAATTCGAGCCCGAATATTTGGAATACGACGGCGAGCACGATTATGCGCCTTACGGCAAACGTATCTATAAAACGGGTTACGGCACGCCTTCCTTCTTCTTCCGTCTTCTCGGCGGACTTTCCTGTGCGCTTAACGTTGCTACGGTTTTGGGGGCTTTGTATTCGCTCTGTCTTTTGGTTATAGACGTTTCCGTATTGAAAACGTATCCCATCGGCGGACTTCTTGAACAGCCTACGGTTGTTTGGGTATTCCCGTATATCAAAAGATTTGCGTTGGATTTCATTATGATCGGCATTATGATGATGCTTGCAAAAGAGGGATATGAGCGCGGAATCGTATACAGCATTCGTTCCATTGTCATGACATTGGCAACGTTGGTGGCGATCGGCGGCAGCTTCTATCTGCCTTTCTCTCCTTGGGCAACGACGATGAATTCTTTGGCGTCGTTGATTGCAACCTGTGCGAAAGTATTCTCCGACCTGGGCACTTTGAGCGGATTGCTTGGAAAATTGCTGGCAGGGGTGGTATTGCTCGTGCTCAGTTCGATGATCCTCGCCGTGCTCAACGTTTTGTTGAAACGCCTTTGCCGTAGCATCGTGAATATCAAATTTACGCGTGAAGTGGATAGTTTGGTTGCCGCTGCGGTATATCTTATTATCGGCGCGATGATTTGCGTGGGTATTTGGTTTGTGCTCGGCAGCCTCGACGCGATGGGAATTTTTCCCTTCGGCGCAATGCTTGAGGAGAACGGGAGTCTTGCCAAGGCGATTTACGATTTCGTCATGGGCATCGTCGGACCCTTCTTTTCTGCCCTTTAATAGGCTGAAATTTATAGAGACGAAAATCGGACTTTACGATGGTAAGGCCCGATTTTTATATGCCTGTCAAAAATCTCGAACACCTCTTGTAAGGGGAGCTTATTTTGTACGGCGAGACGAATAAGATTGAATTGCGGTTGGACGGTTAAAAACGGGAGACGGAAGAAAATTATTCAAATTGATTTGCCAAAATGTCGGCAGTGAGTTGTGCGAGGTTTACGTCGCTTCTATCCATTCTTGCACCGTTTTCTTTGGAAAGCACGGCAACGGCACCGAGACAATCTCCGCCCGATACGATGGGGACGATGACCTGTGCGGTGACGCCCTCTTCCCGTGTGTCGGTGAGCGGCAAGATATCTCCGCCCTCGGATGCGTTGGCGATATAACAGCGGCGCTCTCGTAAAATGCGTTCCATGTCTTCGGATAAACTTCTGCCGTCTAACTCTTTTCTTCCTTCGCCGACGGCGTGCAACACTCCGTCCGTATCGCAAATGACGGCGATTTTACCGCTCAAATCGCCCAAAGAGCGTGCGGTTGCTTTGCTAAACCGTTCGAGTGTGGCGATCGGGGAGTATTTTTTGAGCATCAGCTCGTCGCGGTCGGTGAAAATTTCTAAGGGATCTCCCTCTTTGATACGGAGCGTTTTGCGGATTTCTTTCGGAATCACCACCCGTCCCAATTCATCTATTCTTCTTACAATTCCGGTTGCTTTCATAAAAATCCTCCATGTATACGCAGTATTTGCCAACGGAGAAAGAATATGTATGACAATGCGTAATTTTTTTCAAACGATAAATAAGAATGATACCATGTCTGCGTTGAACGTGAAAAATACGCCGAAAAGAAGGGGCGAAAATATTGACTTTTTATGGGAAATATGATACAATAATTAAAACGAAACGGAGAGAAAATATGGACGGGAAAATCATGTTCGGGCGGGCGTTTGACAGGTGTGCGTCTCTTTTTGAAAAAGCGAATTTCGAGGGGTTATCTTATTGCGTATATACGCCGCAACTCTCCGAGGACGAGAAAGTTCCGCTCGTGCTTTTTTTTGCACGGCGCGGGGGAGCGCGGAGAGGACAATAAAAGTCAGTTGAAACGTGCCATTCAAAAGGTTGTAAAAAGAAAGGGAAAATCTCCCTTTATGCACGCTGTGGTTTTGGCGCCGCAATGTCCTATGGACGGCTACTGGACGAATGTCGATCATCGTGCGGGCGTGTATTTGCAATCGAAAACACCCGAAACGGCAGTCTTGCATCAGGTGGCGGAGCTTGTTAAACGGTATTGCCGAGAGGAGAGAATCGACAAGGAACGAGTGTACGTCGTGGGAATGTCGATGGGCGGTTATGCAACGTGGGATTTGATTGCGCGCTATCCTGAACTGTTTGCGGCGGCTGTTGCGATTTGCGGAGGAGGTCCGATCGATAAAGCGGACGTGCTTAAAGAAATTCCCGTCTATGCTTTTCACGGTAAGAAAGATCCGATCGTGCCTTATCGGGCGAGCGCCGACACGGTGGACGCGATTCGAAGAATGGGAGGAGAGTCTGTTTTTTTCAAGACGTATCCTTGGGGACGGCACAATATTTGGAACAGGGCGATTACTTTTTCGGGGGATCGAGAGTGTCCGCCTTTGGATGAATGGTTGTTTTCACAACGAAAAAAGGAAAAAT
>CAZRAS010000112.1:0-2668 GCA_964598045.1 uncultured Clostridia bacterium
AAGACGACCTTGATTAATTTGCTTATGCGTTTTTATGATGTAGACGGCGGGCAGGTATGCGTTGAGGAACAAGACGTACGTGCAATCACGCGAAGTTCGCTGCGTAAAAATTACGGTATGGTGCTGCAAGAAACTTGGTTGAAAAACGGAACGGTGCGTGAAAATTTGAAGATGGGTAAACCTGAGGCTACGGATGAGGAAATGATTGCCGCGGCAAAAGCCGCTCATGCGCACGGCTTTATCAAACGTATGGAAAAGGGATACGATACGGTGCTCGGCGAGGGCGGTTCTCTTTCCGAGGGACAAAAACAGCTCTTGTGCATCGCGCGTATTATGCTTACGCAGCCGCCCATGCTGATTTTAGACGAGGCAACTTCCTCGATCGACACCAGAACGGAGCGAAAAATCAGCGACGCGTTCGGAAAACTTATGGAAGGAAGGACTTCCTTCGTCGTGGCACATCGACTTTCCACGATCGTCAATTCCGATTGTATTTTGGTTATGCAGGACGGACACGTCGTGGAACAGGGCACCCATCGAGAACTTCTTGCGAAGAACGGAGCGTATGCGGAGCTGTATAACGGACAGTTTCATTAAGAGTAGATAGATAAAATCATGCGGCAAAATCGGCAGGTCGGGCGGAATGCTCGCCTGCTTTCTTGCCGATTTTGAGAAGTAGCGGGGGAATGATTTTTTGAAAGAATCGTCGTGGAGATCGGGAAGGTGTGTTTTTCAGCATTCTTTCTTTCGGAAAACAATACGGATTTCTTCCCTTTTCCCTTCTCGAACGAAGGAGACAGTATGCAAATGAAAGATAAGAAAACGTTGACGCACACCTTTTTAGAGTTGGTGGCGGTCGGAGGGGTGACGGGTGTCGTTGCGGGTACCGTCGTGACGGTGTTCAATATTCTCGTACACGAGGGGGAGCATATCTCTCGAAACGTGTACGCGTACGTGCGAGCGAATCCGCAATTTCTGCCCCTGCTTTTTCTGGCACTTATTTGTTTGGGGCTGATACTCGGCGTTGCTGTCAATATTTCTTCGACCATTCGCGGTTGCGGCATTCCTCAAACGGAAGGAGCGACGCGCGGTTTGGTACGGTTTACGTGGTGGCGAGATTTGATTGCGATGTTTTCGTCGAGCTTGCTTAGCATTTTTATGGGGCTTTCCATCGGTGCGGAAGGACCGAGCGTCTTTATCGGCGCAACGGCGGGTGACGGCGTTTCCACTCTTCTTCGTCGCAACGAAATGATTCGCAAATATCAGATTACGGGCGGTGCTTGTACGGGGCTGGCAGTGGCGTCCAATGCACCCTTGACGGGGATTGCTTTCGCGTTTGAAGAGGCACATAAGCGCTTTACACCCGAAGTGTTTATCTGTTCTTTTTCCTCCGTTATTTTCGGAGTCGTGACTCGTTCGCTTATTTACGGATTGCTCGGAAGGGAAGTGCAAAGTTCGTTTGCGTCCTATCAATTTCACGAGTTGCCCATTCAATATTACGGCGTCGTCCTACTGTCGGGACTTATTTGCGCTCTTTTGGGGGTGGGATTTTTGAAAGCGTGCTTACTTTCTCGAAAGACGTTTACCAAAATCGAGTGTAAAGACAAGCGTGTCTCCTATGCGATTCGCGTGATGATTGCCGTACTTTTAGGGGGTATCGTTTCTCTGATTGCGACGGGCGTTATGGGCGGCGGACACGAACTCATCGAATCCCTGGGTACTTTCGGCGGTATTTCGGAGCCTACGACGGAATTGACCTTCGGCTTGACGTTGGGTTGGACATTATGTATTATTTTGGTTCTTAAATCTTTGATTACGACGGTGAACGTCGGTTCGGGAATTCCGTGCGGTATTTTTATCCCCATTATCGCCATCGGTGCTTGTCTTGGCGGCTTGCTCAATATTCTGTGGACGGGGCTTACGCCCGATATGAAACCTTATTGCGACTTGCTTGTGATGATTTGCATGGCGGCGTTCTTTACTACGGTCGTACGCGCGCCTATCACGGCGATTATCATGATTTGTGAGTTTACGGGGAGTTTCGCCCCCCTTCTTCCCGTCATTATTGCGGTGGCGATCAGCTATATCGTCGGGGAAATTTCTCGTATGGAAGGGATTTACGAAATTTTGTTGGAAGAATATGAACGGGAGACGGGGATTCACGAGCGCGCGGTGCGTGAAGTGTATACTTTTACGGTGGCAAAGGGTGCAATGGCGGCGGGACGCGATGTACGCGATATCCTTTGGCCGGGGAATGCGCGTGTCACGGCAATCGAGCGCGGGGAGGAATATATTCTGCCTGACGGCGACACGAATATTCACGTCGGAGACGTGCTTACCGTCGTTTGTAAGACGGAAGAGCATGCGAAAATTAAGGACGAGCTCGAACATATTTTGATGTAATATTCGGCTCCCTTTCGTCATAAAATATATAAACGAAGGGGGCAGGTATGCGATTATACGATGAGATTTTTAAAAATGCCGAGGGTATGGCAGCGTCGAAATGCGTATTCGTTCCGGGCGGCGGCGGATATTTCGAAGGGGTAAAATCCGTGGGGGATTTTTCTTCGGAGCGGGTACTCGTTTGTTTTTCCAAAGAGCGTGTGTTGGTGGAAGGAAACGGACTGACCATCAAAAAATACTATGACGGAGATTTGCAACTTCAAGG
>CAZRAS010000112.1:2678-3658 GCA_964598045.1 uncultured Clostridia bacterium
GGAAAGCAACTCGTGAGTCGTTTTTGGAAGGGGAGACAACGACTTCTGTTGGAAGGTATAATGCCTGAACGAGCTCTCATGCGGTTAAAAAGAGGGGGAATTCCCGTCTACGATGTAAAAAAATGTAAAAAAAATCAAATACTTTTTTACGTAAACCGAAAAGATAGTGAAAAAGTTTTTGCAATTTATCCGAATGTATGCTATAATAATAGCATAAACTCGGTGTATTCCGTCAAAAAAGCGGGAACGACGGGAATATGGAAGTATATCGAACGGGCGAAACGTCGGGTGGGATTGCTGCTTGGCGGTTTGCTTTGTATCATTTTGATTCTTCTTTCCGAATCTCTCGTTTTTGAAATTGAATGTGCGGGTACGAATATATATGCGAGAGAAGTAAGCATGGCACTGAGCGAAGTCGGCATCACTCCTTTTTCTTTCTATGAAAAGGGGAAGGAAGATTTGGTATGTGCCAAGCTGTTGGCAATCGACGACGTGGAGTTTTGTTCGGTGAAAAAGATCGGACATCGCGTGGTGGTTGAGATACGGACGAGTCCTTTCCTTACCCCCACTCTCCAATCGGGTATGATGCAAGCGCAGCGAGGCGGCACGATTGTCGCCGTCACGGTGTTACGCGGCTCGCCCCTTAAAAAAATCGGTGACGTCGTTCAGGCGGGAGATCCTCTCATCGGGGACTGGTTTGAAACCGTAGACGGGGGGCAGGTACGCGTTGAAATTATCGCGCGCGTGCGTATTGCGTGCGCGTGGGAAGGGAATATCGAGGCGAAGGACGAAGAAGAGGCGTTTGCAAAAGCTTATTTAGAGCTTGGTTTGCAGGATGCAGCCGCCGTTACGAAAAAAGAAATTGCGGAAAACAACGGACTCTATCGCGTAGCGATCGGCTACGAATGGGTGGAGAGGTGGAATTTATAACATGGCAGAAAAAATCAAAAGCACAATTACGTTGAAGTCTTTGGAGGAAT
>CAZRAS010000113.1:0-3617 GCA_964598045.1 uncultured Clostridia bacterium
AATTATCACGGCTGCGTATCTCGTCGTCACGACCATCGCCAAACACAACCATAAAAAGCAAATGCAATTATTAAAAATCAAACTTTACAACTTCTCTTTGCACGGAGAATGGTTACACGTTGCCATGAAAGACAACCGATCGGCATTTCATCAACACAGCATTCCCGTTGAAAGCGTGAAAGCTTCTTGGGACGGAGAATATTTTTCTTTCCGATACAACAGAAAATTGTACGTGATTCCCGAGCGCGTTTTATCCAAAAGCTCCCCTTTCTTGCAATTGATTCCATAACGAAAAAAATCGGAAGAATTTCTTCCGATTTTTTATTTTGTCAAATACATGGTAAGGGAAATAGGATACATTTACTTCTCATCGAAAGTGAGATATGTGGACGGATCGACCTGTTTCCCGTCCTTGACAATTTCAAAATGCAAATGAGCTCCGTCCTTGTACTCCTCACCGCTCGCTTCGGCAACGGTCGCAATCACGTCGCCGCGTTTCACATTCGTTCCTACACTCACGTTATCCGCAGCATCCACGAAGCGATAAAGCGTCTTGACACCGTCGCCGTGATCGATGACGATTTCCGTACCCGTCAGTACGTCGTCGCGATAAATACTCTCCACGACGCCGTCGTCCACCGAAAAGACTTCCGTGCCTACCGCAGCCGTGAAATCCATGCCCGTATGTTCATAGTAATTGTTTAAGGTCACGTTATGATAAAAACCGAATTCGTGCAAAACACTCACCGATTCCACAGGCATACACATTCCCTCAGGCGTCGTAATAACAGGCTCGCCGGGTGTTTCCCCGCCGATATCTCCACCGACATCCCCACCGATGTCGCCTGCGACACTCGAATTGAGCACATCCGAAGAACCGCCTATCGTAGGCGTCTCCTCCTCTCCGAAATTCGCCACAAGCACCGCCGTCAACACGACAGCAACGAGCGCCGCCGCAGAAGACAGCCCCGTAATAAGATAAAACCGTTTTTCTTTCGTCATTCGTTTATGCTTCTTTTCCATACCGCTTTGTTCTTTCATGTGAATCCTCCGAAAAGTTTTGTATGTAAATGTTTGCCGAAACTTTTCTCTTTTATACACCGAGTTATAAAATTTTTCAATAACCGCCGAAAATTACGGGGGTTCCTACCACGCAGTACTCCTTCGAGATTGCAATATGCAGGTTGATTCGCGTCCCTTGCAAAAAGAGTCCGTCTTGCCAAAGAGGGGTATAAGCATAATAGGAAACAATCCCGTCCACCTCTTCCGTCAAAAGTGTTTTCGCCTTATATCTTTCCAAAATATTCCGTACGATTTCCTCACCCGTCGCATACCTGCCCACACCGTAGCTTTGCAAATCAAATTGCACGCACTCCCCTCTCACTCGTCCCATTTCCGACAAAGCAAGTTTAGTTTTCATTAAACCTTGAGAAGATGCAGAGTCCAAGAAATACGTTCTCTCCCCTTTCAATGCGGAAAGTCGGGAAAGATTTATAATTTTCATCCCCACACCCACGGATACACAAAATAAACAAGCCACGCTTATAAAAACAAAATTTTTCAATCGGTACATAAAAATCCCTCCCGTTTTGTTACGGAAGGGATTATTGACGAATTTATACGCTTTTAAACGTGAAATTTATTTTTTAGCCGCACAATTACGTTGCGACACTCGGATCGTTTATACCGTCGCTCGATTCATCGTTAAAAATCACCCAAAACTTCTCCGCCCAACAGATGAATATGCAAATGGAACACCGTCTGTCCGGCATTAAAACCTTGGTTGATCACAACGCGATACCCCTCTTGCAAACCCAACTTTTCCTGCAAAGTGGGAATCACTTGAAAACAATGTTTCAAAATCTCAGCGCATTCCTCATCCATTTCCGAAAGATAGGCAAAATGCTTTTTCGGCAAACAAAGATAATGTTGTTTCGCCTTCGGTTCAACGTCGCGAATGATGATCATTTGATCGTCTTCATACAGTCTGGGCGAGGGAATTTCACCCGAGATAATCTTACAAAAAATACAATTTTCCATGAGTTATTTCTCCTTTATCGTTGCAAGGACTCCGTCCTTGAAAAGTTGTTCAACAAAGACTTGAGTGGGGTGTTTTTCCATTTCACCCTCTACATACACCCGAATATAATTCTCGGAATATCCTTCCGTAAATCCGTTAAAACAGTTCTCGGGAACAATTTCCAAAACCCGCCCGATAAAACCTTCCATATACCTTTTCTTCTGTTCCGCAGCTCGTTCAAGAAGCTTATCCACTCTTTGCTTTTTCAATTCAAAAGGCAATTCTTTATATCGCTTATAGGCGTTCGTTCCCTCTCTCGGGGAATAGGGAAAAGCATGAACTTGAGCAAACCCTGCCTCCTCCACGATTCGTAACGAGTCTTCGAAGTCCTTCTCGTCCTCCGTCGGAAATCCGACGATAATGTCCGTCGTGATGGCAGCATCCGGAAACACTTCGTAGATCATACGACATTTTTCCAAATATTCCGCGCGCGTATAATGGCGATTCATGCTCTTAAGCACCTTATCGGAGCCGCTCTGCAGAGAAAGATGAAATTGCGGCGCAAAACGTTTCACTTGCGCAAGCGCATTCAAAAAACGCTCGGTAATCAAGCTGACTTCGAGAGAGCCCAATCGAATACGTGTCTTCGCATCCTTAACCGAAATCATCAAATCGGCAAGATCGTGTCCTTCCGCATCCTTATATTCGGACACGTCAATCCCCGTCACCACCGTTTCCTGTGCCTCGCTTGACAAAATTTCCTCTGCAGCATTCTTCATAAGTCTCGAACGACTTCTTCCGCGCAAATAGGGAATGATGCAATAGGAACAAAAACGATTGCAACCGTCCTGAATTTTAACAAAGTTTCTCGTTTTTAAGCACTTCGGCAGGAGCATCTCTTCATACGATTTTTCTTCCTCGATCGCAATGCCTCGCCCCTCTTGTTCAAGCCCCTCTCGCACGATTTCGAGCACCTTATTTTTGCGTTGAGCACCCGTCACCGCATACATGGTAGCGCCCTTCTCCAAAAATGCCTGCGGCGTTTTTTCCGACGCACAACCGCATACCAAGATTTTTGCATTTGGATTGCACTTGATTGCTTTGCCAACCGTTTGTCTACTTTTGCGTTCCGCCTCCGCAGTGACCGCGCAGGTATTCACAATATACAAATCGGCAAATTCCATTTCTCGGGACACTTCATAGCCCAGTTTTTCCAGTCCGCGTATAAGCGAACCGCTCTCCACGTCGTTAACCTTACATCCGAGCGTATATACGACCGCTTTCATCGAAGTTCCCCCAACGCAAACATCACGACGCTCGTCAAGGCGACCGCGGCGGTTTCGGCACGCAATATACGCTTTCCAAGGGTAACGGAAGCAAAACCCAGCCCGTTGGCAAGATCTTCCTCCGCCCGCGAAAAGCCGCCTTCACTCCCGATGACCAATGCCGAACTTCCTTGCAAAGTCCGCAAATCGCACTTACTTTCGGTGGCAAATTCACAAGCAAAAATTTTGTTTTCATACCTGTCCGCCGCATGAAGGGCATTTTCAAATTTATCGTAATATTTGACGATCGGCGCCGTCGCACGCAAACATTG
>CAZRAS010000114.1:0-3609 GCA_964598045.1 uncultured Clostridia bacterium
GCATTTTGGAGGCATTTATGAACATAGTCATTATAGGTCTTGGCACGATTGGTAAGACGATATTGAATGTTCTTGCAAAAGAAAATCATAATATAACGATTATAGACGAGCGAAAAGATAAAATTGAAGAGCTTATCGAGAAATATGATGTTTCGGGCGTGGTCGGAAACGGCGCGTGCATGGATATTCAAAAGGAAGCGAAAGTGCAAGACGCCGACCTCGCCATTACACTTACCGACAGCGACGAGCTGAATATTTTTGCCTGCATGGTGGCGAGAAAGGTCGGGGCAAAAAACACGATCGCGCGCGTCAGAAATCCCGATTATAGCAAACAAATCGCAGAGATGAAGGAGGATTTGGGCATTTCTATGCTCGTCAATCCCGAGAAAGATACGGCAAACGAAATTTTCAATCTCATAAACTTGCCGTCCATCGTGCAAGTGGAACACTTCGCCAAGGGCAGAGTGTTGCTTGTGGAAATCGTGGCTGAAAAGGGTTGTTCGCTCGTGGGCGAAACATTGATTACTTTGGGGAAAAAGTTCTCGACGAAGGTGTTGATTTGCGCCGTGCAAAGAAACGGAAACGTTTTCATTCCGACCGGTAATTTTGCAATCGAAGAAGGGGATCGAATCCACTTTACGTCGGATGTGCATACGCTGGGGGACTTTTTGTCGGAAGCGAACCTCGTAAAATCTCCGCTTAAAAACGTGATGATCGTCGGGGGAAGTAAAATCAGTCTTTATCTCGCCGAACAATTATCCAAGAAAAAATACAAAGTAAAATTGTTGGAGAACAACAAAGAAACAGCCGAAGAATTAGCGGAAGCTTTGCCTCGCGTAACCGTCGTTTCGGGAAACGGAATGCGACACGACGTACTCATTGAAGAAGGTCTCGAGGCGATGGACGCCTTCGTTTCTTTGACGAACATCGACGAGGAAAACATGGTCGTTTCTATGTTTGCCAACAAGATGCACGTCAAAAAGACGATCACGCAAATTAAAAGCGACGATTTATACGGTATGCTCGAAGAGCTTGGTATGCACAATAACGTATCCCCCAAGCACGTCGTGGCAAATAGAATCGCAAGCTATATCCGCGCGCTTGCCAATAAACGCGGCAGTAACGTTTTGACGCTTTCCCGTTTGGTCAACGGGCAAGTCGAGGCATTGGAGTTTGCGGCGAAAACACAGGAGAAAATTTACAATAAGCCGTTAAAAGAGCTGCACATTAAAGGAAATTGTTTGATTGCGTGTATCATAAGGCAAAATCAAGTTATGATTCCCGACGGGAATTCCTGCATCCGTCAGGGGGATAACGTAATCGTGGTAACGACGCATAAGAATTTTGACGATTTGACGGATATCTTTGTGTAAGGTGGCGATATGAATTATAAAAAACTCGGGAAAATACTCGGCAAGATCATGATTTTGGAGGGGATTTTAATGATTGCCCCCCTTATTGTCAGTTTGATTTATCGAGAAGATATCATGCACGTTCTTGCGTTCGTGATTCCAATCGTTTCGTTGGGAGGAATCGGATTTTTGTTGCAGATTCCAAAGCCGAAAAGCGAAACTTTTTATCAAAAGGAAGGATTTGCACTCGTCGCGATGGTTTGGATCGTGATGACGTTGTTTGGGGCGATCCCGTTTGTCGTGAACGGAGATATTCCGAATTATATCGATGCGTGTTTTGAAATCATGTCGGGCTTTACGACGACGGGTTCGAGCGTGATCTCCGACATTACGACAGTTTCTCATTCCACCTTATTTTGGAGAAGTTTTTCTCATTGGATCGGAGGGATGGGAATTCTCGTGTTCGTCCTCATTTTCATTCCGGAAAGCAACGAAGGCTCCTCCATGCACCTGCTCCGTGCCGAAAGTCCGGGCCCGCAAGTGGGAAAAATCGTTTCCAAAATGAAAGTGACGACGAGAATTTTATACTTAATCTATTTGGGCATGACGGTTTTGGAAGTCATAATTTTGATGTTCGATAAGCCGATTGCCGGATATGAAAACGAGAAATTCTTTTTTAGTTTACTTGCCACTTTCGGTTGCGCGGGGACGGGCGGTTTCGGATTTATTCCGGGCAGTATGGAATTGTTTCATCCCTTCTCTCAATACGTCATGGCAATCTTCTTGATTTTATACGGTTGCAATTTCACCCTCTATTATCTGATTTTGATCGGAAAAGCGAAAGAAATTTTCAAAAGCGAAGAATTCAGGGCATACGTGTTGGTGATTGTAGGGGCGGTTGCATTGGTGTTTATCGGGTTGATGACGAAAATGTCTTCGGTGTATACAGCAGAAGAGGCGTTTCGACATTCTCTTTTCCAAGTGGCGTCCTTAATGACGACGGCAGGGTTTAGTACGACGGATTTTGCGGCGTGGCCGATGCTTTGCATGATGACCTTGATCGTTGTAATGTTTATCGGCGGAATGGCAGGTTCCACGGCAGGTGGCATGAAGTTGTCGAGAATCGTGATTGCGGGCAAAGGTGCCTATATCAACGTGCGCAAGCTCATCAATCCGAGATATGTGCCCAAGGCAAAATTCGAGGGAAAAACGTTGGAAGAAAAAACGATCAACGAAGTGTTTGCTTTTATTACGCTGTATTTCTTCCTATTCGTGATTGTGATGTTGGTATTGTCCTTTGACCCGATCAACGGGCAAACGGTGACGGTCGTCTCCGATTTGTATCCGGAAGGACGAGAGATCACCCATGGATTTTTCAGCAATTTCTCGGCGGCGTTGGCGTGTATGTCCAACATCGGGCCGGGGTTCGAGGCAATCGGACCGTATGCAAGCTTTGCCGCGTATAGCGGATTTTCTAAAATCGTGTTGATGTTTACCATGTTGTTGGGAAGACTGGAAATTTTCCCCGTGCTCATTCTCTTCAATCCCAAAACGTGGAAAAAGATATAACGAATTTTAGGCGAATAGAGCTTTCTTTTGACAACGGCTGCCCGTTCGGTGGTATTTGTCGACGGGGGAAGTACCCGTGAAAATTCAATCCAAAAGGACGAAAAGGACGCTTCGGCGTCCTTTTTTAAAGGATTTGTCAATCCGTAATAAAACTGCTTGAAATAATATGTAAAATATGTTATAATGAGCAAGTGTGCATTACAGCATAAAAGGAAATTGCGATGAAAAAGAAAATTGGCTTAATTTGTTTAGTAGGGGTTTTGCTTTCGTGCAGTGCTTGCGGCGGCTTGGACAGTTCCGTTTCGGGCGATCTTTCGAGTCCTTCCGATACGTTCGATGTGCATATCGAGCATGTAGACGAGGACAATAACGGGATTTGTGACACATGTCATGAATCAACCATTCGTACCTTCGATATTTACGCAGTGAACGATTTACACGGCAAAATGTTCGACACGGACGCGCAAATAGGCGTGGACGAAATGACGACCTATCTTCGTCAGGCAAAAGAAAATAATCCCGATACGATTATTCTTTCTTCGGGGGATATGTGGCAGGGCAGTCTTGAATCCAACCTCACCAAAGGCAAGATGATGACGGAATGGATGAACGACGTGGGCTTCGTTTCCATGACGCTCGGCAATCACGAATACGATTGGGGCGAGGACTATATTCAGGCAAACAGCGA
>CAZRAS010000115.1:0-3601 GCA_964598045.1 uncultured Clostridia bacterium
GTAGGATGGTTGTGCGTTTCGTTTTTAAACATGACGAGATACTGTTCCGTTTTCCCGTCGATTTCCGCCTCGATTTGAATGGAGCAAGCGTTGATCTCGTCAGAAACATCCAGATTATCCAACTTCCCGTCTTTTTTCAACTTCTTTGCCGCAATCGTCGCCAAATCCATAAGACAGGGATATTTATCGGGACGAGCCCCGTTGATCTCCTCAAACAAATCTTCGTACAAATGATATGCCTTGCGGATCGCAGGGTTTCTCGAAGTGATCTGCACGTCCTTAAGTTCGGTGGCAAAAGTTGTATGACGACAATGATCGGACCAATAGGTGTCAATCACTTTCAACTCCGTCTCCGTAGGATTTCGCTTTTCGCCGCGGAAATAGTCGCGCACGAAAATGAGATCGAGAACGCTCATTGCAAAGCCCGTCTTTTTGTGATATTCGAGCACTTCCGCAGCCGTCATATCGATAAACCCTGCAACGTCCTGTACGGGCGCGCCTTCTACCCTTTCACGAAGGAGGGTGGAAGGTTTTTCAAAATCGACCTCTTCGCTCTCCACGGGATTGATAATATGCTTTTTAATTGCGGCAAGTTCTTCGTCCGTCACTCCTTTTACCATATAAATACGTGCACACTTGACGAGCGGACGAGATTTTTTCGTCAGAAGCTGTACGCATTGAGCCGCGCTGTCCGCACGCTGATCATACTGCCCCGTGAGATAACTCACCGCAAACGCCTTATACCCCTCGGGAATTTCCAGCGTTTCCAAATACACGTTATCGACGGGAGGTTCGGAAAATACCGTACCCAGGGATGCGTTGAGTTCCGATTCGTTCACTCCTTCCACGTCATAGCGAAGTGCCAAGCGCAGATCTTCCACGCGAATATTCAAAAGAGTCCGAATATCCGCCTCTTCCTTTCTTGCCTGTACATTATCCTTCTTTTCCACAAAAATTCTATAAATCATATCATTCGTTCCTTACCTATTCTTTCCTAATTATTTTGTATTCCCGTTTTCACTCAACCGCATAAAACTTTTCAATCTTTCTTAATCTCGCGGAGTATCAAGCGTTTCGTTTCGAGTACGCCGTCGATCATCTCTTTGAAATGTCGCGATACTTACTACCGATATCGTGACGATAATAGCAACCGTCAAAAGAGATTTTTTGCGCATTGGCATAAACTTTTTCTCTTGCCTCTTCCTGCGTTTTCCCCTTGGCAACGACACCGAGCACTCTGCCGCCGCTCGTTACGATTTTTCCGTCCTTTTCCGCCGTACCGGCGTGATAAACGACGACGTCTTCCTCCAAATCGCCAAAGGTGATTTCCTTTCCCTTTTCGTAGTCTTTCGGATAACCGCCGCTTGCCAAAACGAGACATACGCACGCGCCTTCTTCCCATTCGATATTCACTTCATCGAGACGCTCATCCGCGATCGCCTCGAAAATTTCCATCAAATCGGTTTTCAGCATAGGCAAAATAACTTGTGTTTCCGGATCTCCGAAGCGGGAATTATATTCGATTACTTTATACCCGTCTTTGGTGAGCATCAATCCGAAATACAGCACGCCCTTAAAGGTGCGATTTTCAGCATTCATCGCATACATGGTAGGCAGCATAATCTTTTCCATGACCTCTTTGGCAGACTCTTTTCCAAAAAACGGAGCAGGGGAAAACGTGCCCATACCGCCCGTATTCAATCCTTCGTCATAATCCTTTGCACGCTTGTGATCGCAACTCGTGATCATGGGTTTCATCGTCTTTCCGTCCGTAAAAGCAAGACAAGAAACTTCGGGACCTTCCAAAAATTCCTCAACGACGATCGTATTGCCAGCCGAGCCGAATTTTTTATCCAACATCATTTCCTTGACGCCCTCGACGGCTTCCTCACGAGTTTTACAGATGAGCACGCCCTTTCCAAGTGCCAACCCGTCCGCTTTCAAAACAACGGGGATATCGCAAGTCTGCACGTACGCAGCCGCACGCTCATAATCGGAAAAGGTTTGATATTTTGCCGTGGGAATATTGTATTTTTGCATGAGCTCCTTGGAGAATGCTTTGCTTGCCTCGATCATAGCCGCTCTCTTGTTTGGACCAAATGCACGATACCCACGGCTTTCCAGCTCGTCCACCAACCCGAGTGCCAAAGGATCGTCGGGCGTAACGACGGTAAAATCGATATTCCCCTTTTGCTCCACCCAATCCCCGACCGCTTTGACGTCGCAATAATCGACATCGACGAGCTCGGCAAGCCGAGCAATCCCGGCATTGCCTTTCATGGCGTAAATTTTTTCCACTTTCGGCGACTTCGCAAGCGCCTGTACGACAGCATGTTCTCGACCGCCGTTCCCGATAACCAAAACGTTCATAGTTCTTTCCTTTCCATTTTCTTTAGTTTAGCGAATATACACCTTTCTGCCCAGTTTTTCCACCCTGCCTTCGCAAAGCAATTTTACACATTCGGGAAGCATACGATGCTCTTCTTGCAAAACGCGAGCCTGCAAAATCTCGGGCGTATCGTCCGTCTCGACGGGCACTATGCGTTGCATCAAGATCGCACCGCCGTCCACGTCCGCTTCGACGAAATGAACGGTTGCGCCACTCCATTTTACACCGTATTCGATTACCGCCCGATGCACTTTGAGCCCGTAATATCCCATGCCGCAAAAAGCAGGAATCAACGAAGGGTGAATATTGATGATAGCGTTTTCAAACTGCTTGATAAAGCTCTCGGGAAGGACCGAAAGCCAGCCTGCAAGCACGATATAATCCACTCCTTCCGCCTTCAAAAGGGCGGCAATACGTGTATAGAACTCCTCTTTCGTCTCCGTATTTTTATCGAAAACAAGGGTTTCGATTCCGTGCTTTTTCGCACGGTCAACCGCACCGATTCCGAGTTTTGATGCCACCAGGTATTTAATTAAGCAAAATTTCTCCCGTTCGTTGGCGTCGATGACGGACTGAAAATCAGTGCCTCCCCCCGACGCGAATACTGCTATTTTTTTCATGTCGATTTCCTTATTTCAAGATAACGCCTTTGCCGACAACCGTCTTCCCGAGCACGACCACGTCCTCACCCGTTTCCTTCAAGGATTGCATGGCTGTCTCTACGTTTTCGGGACTTACGCAAACGATCATGCCGATTCCCATATTGAAAGTGTTGTAAATCTGTTCGTCCGTGATCCCTGCACGTTTTTGCATCACTTTGAACACAGGAGGCACTTCATACGATTTCGTATCGATTTCCGCCCCCACCCCTTCGGGCAAAATGCGAGGAATATTTTCGATAAATCCGCCCCCCGTAATATGCGCGATTCCCTTCACTTCCACCTTTTCGATGAGAGAAAGAATGCTCTTAACGTAAATTCTCGTAGGCTTCAACAGCACTTCTGCAGGCGTTGTGCCAAGCTCCTCGTCATAACTTTCCAAAGCCGCCTTATCGGTATCCCCGAACAATTTACGAACGAGGGAATATCCGTTAGAATGTACCCCCGTAGACTTCAATCCGACGAGCACGTCCCCGGGGCGGATATCCTTTCCGTTGATAACCTTTTTCTTATCGACAATCCCCACGGCAAAACCTGCCAAATCATACTCCCC
>CAZRAS010000116.1:0-3530 GCA_964598045.1 uncultured Clostridia bacterium
TAAAAACGCTTGCGCCTTTGCAACCTTCTCCCCGTGAAAAAGCCGACAGGGAAACACTCGTTTCGCCACCGTCCTGTGCGCATAAAACTTCCGCACCAACCACACGGAAAGAAAGGAGAGAATCGCAAATCCGAGGAATATAAGCCAATCCTCCGTCCGAGTCTCACCCCCGTATACGGCAAGGAGTGTTCCCCCGAACCCAAAGCTGAAAATATAGAAGAAAACGCAAGTCAACAAGCACCTGCCCCTCTCCCTCTTCGTTTTCATCCCCTCCGTCGTTAACAGACAGAGCAGCCCGCCCACCGCAATTTTAAGCGTTGATTTAAGGAAATCGGACAAATGCAAGAGAGGAAAAAAAAGAGCAAACAATCCGCCAAGCGTGGCGGATAGGCACACTTTCCACCACTTGATCTTGATTTTGGCGGCGTATAATGCCAAACACAAAAGCACTCCGTCAAAGAAAAAATTTTCCAAAAACGCATACTCGATATAGATTTCCATCCCCTTTATTGTAACAAATCTTTTTTCCAAAAGAAAAACACCTTTTGTCGAAAAGGTGTTTTTCTTGTTATATGCAATTGTCTTAAAATGCGTATTTATAATATTCGATCTTGCCGTCGGGAAGGACTTCCGCCACGTCAAATCGCGCGTTCGGCTCTTCACGCGTTCGCATCCAATAATATTGTGCGATCTTACGATAACGTTCCTGTTTCATCGGCGTCACCGCTTCGAGCGGTCTACCATAAGAAAAGGATTCACGTGTCTTTACCTCGACGAAAGCAATCTCGTCTCCGTCCTCCACGACAAGATCCGCCTCTCCGAATGGAGTCCTGTAATTTCGCTTCAAAATTTTGCAACCGAGTTTTTTGAGATACTCCTCCACGAGTTTCTCCCCTCGCCTGCCTAAAACTTTTTTGTGAACGTCCTGCGGTGAATCGGGCATAAACCATTCTCCTTAATCGCTTTTATATGCGCTGCCGTACCGTATCCCTTATTTTTTTCAAACGCATAAGCAGGGTACTCCTTGGCGTATTCTTCCATCAGACGATCACGATAGACCTTAGCGATAATACTCGCCGCGCCGATAGAATAGGACAGGGCGTCACCGTGAATAACGCTCTGCTGAGGAAACGCGATATCCAGCGTCATATTTCCGTCCGTAAGCACGACTTCGGGCATCACACCGTCCGGCAACCGCAATCCTTCGATCGCCCGTTTCATGCCCAGTTTTGTCGCTTCCAGAATATTGATTTCATCAATAATCTGTTCACTCACCTCAACCATGGTATAAGCAATCGCTTTTTTCTGTATTTCTTCCGCAAGCACCTCGCGTTTCTTTTCGGAGAGTTTTTTACTATCGTCCACACCGACGACGAGAGATTCTTCCTCCAACGGCATCACCACCGCCGCACACACGACGGGACCTGCCAAAGGGCCTCTTCCCACCTCGTCCACGCCGACGATATAACGATACCCATTGTTTTGCAAAGCGTGTTCAAACTTCAATTTTTCTTCTGCGTTCCAAATTTTTTTCATAATCAAAAGATAAAATCCGAATACTCGGAAGGATGTTCGAGGGTAATCTTCCCCGTTCTCCCTTTACGAAAATCGTCCATAATCGCTTTCGCACCACGCTCGTAATCGAATTCTCCGCCTCGAAAAATGAATCCTCTGCGTTTGCAAACCGCCTCATACATGGCAAGTTTTTCCGAATAGTCGGTAATCCCGTAACGCTCGGTCAAGTACTTGGGATATTTTTCCGCAAGTTCGCCGAGAAGTTCGAGTGCGATGTCATCCAAATCGAGAATATCGTCGTTGATACTACCGATATAGGCAAGATGACGAGCATGATATTGATTTTCGCAAGCGGGCGGCATCGTGCCCGGTGTATCGAGCAAGTCGAACCCGCCGCACTTCAACCAACGCACGTCACGCGTCACGCCTGCCTTATCCCCCGTCTTCGCTTTTTTCTGTCCGCTCAAAAGATTGACGATGGTGCTTTTGCCCGTGTTGGGAATACCGGCAACCATGAATCGGAAGGTACGATTCAACCCCTTTGCCAATGCGCGTTCCCTCTTCTCTTCGGTGATCGCGTTGAGTTTTTGCAACAGAACACGTTTGGCGGACGTATTGGTGGAATCGCATTTCACCACGTACTTCCCCCGTCCCTCAAAATATTTAAGGAAGGCATCCGTCTTATTCGGGTCTGCCAAATCCGCCTTATTAAGCACGTACAAAACAGGCTTTTCCCCAAAGATTTTTTTTAAATTTTGATTAATCGTCGCGATGGGGGCGCGTGCGTCAAGCACGCAAACAACGCCGTCGCAAAGATCGCGTTTCGCTTCCATATCGCGCATTGCTCGGGTCATATGCCCGGGATACCATTGTATAATTCTCATATTGATACCTCTTGACAAACATCACGCGGCGCATTTCGCCTAAAAATATCGTAGGCGGCAAAAATAAGTCTACCCTTTCGCCTAAAAAACGCACGTGACATTATCCTTTCTTATTTCAATAAATCGGGACGATTTTTCTTCGTGATTGCAAACGCCTGTTCTCTGCGCCAAGCGTCGATTTTCGCATGGTCACCGCTGCGCAAAATTTCGGGAACGGCAAGCCCTCGATATTCCTGCGGACGCGTATACTGGGGATATTCGAGCAAGTTTTCCGAAAAACTCTCGTCCACCAACGACGAGTTGCTGATCACACCGTCCACGTACCTCGAAACGCAATCCGCAACGACCATGGCGGGAAGTTCTCCGCCCGTCAATACATAATCGCCGATGGAAATTTCCTCATCGATGAACAAGTCCAAAACACGTTGATCCACCCCTTCATAATGCCCGCAAAGCAATATCAAGTGTTCATATTCAAGCAATTCAAACACGATCTGTTGTTTGAATACCCGCCCCTTCGGAGACATATAGATACGACGAGCTTTATGCTCGGGATCCAACGTTTCGATCGCACTCCCGATAGGTTGTGCCATCATCACCATTCCTGCGCCGCCGCCAAAGGGATAATCGTCGCATTTCAAATGACGATCCTCGGTGTAATCGCGAATATTGACAATATTAATCTCGATTTTTCCCGCCCTTTGCGCTCTACCGACGATGCTCTCTTTCATGGCGGAAAACATCTCGGGAAACAGAGTTAAAATGTCGATTTTCATACTTCACCTCATACACGGGTGGCTCTTATAAAATAGCCTCCACAAAAGATTTAGAATCAAACGGCTCCAAATCCTCCATTTTCTCACCCACGCCTGCAAAGATTACAGGCAACCCGAGTTCCTGTGCAAGAGAAAATACGAAGCCGCCTTTCGCAGTCCCGTCAAGCTTGGTCAGCACAATTCCGTCAAGCTCCACCGCCTCGTCGAATACGCGCGCTTGGCTGAGGGCGTTCTGTCCCGTCGTCGCATCGAGCACCAACAATTTGAGGAAGTCGGCTTCGGGATATTCACGCGTCACCACACGGTCCATTTTTCGCAATTCGTTCATAAGGTTTTCCTTGACGTGCAATCTGCC
>CAZRAS010000117.1:0-3495 GCA_964598045.1 uncultured Clostridia bacterium
TCCATTAAAGAAGGGGATATTATCGGCTTAGACGACAAGAAAATTTTGGCAAAATCCCATTCGTTGGAAGAAACGGTGTTGAAGCTTATCGCAAAGATGAAAGAGGACTTCCATCAAGTGATTACGCTGTATTACGGCGAGGACGTAAGCGAAGAAGATGCGACGGCGTTGACGGAAACGATTGCCGAAAAATATCCCGATTGCGACGTGGATTTCCACAATGGCGGTCAGTCCGTGTACTATTATATTATCGCATTGGAGTAATAGAACAGAAAAAACAGCGTGGGAGGGCGGAAGCTATCCCACGTTTTTATACTCAAAAGCAAAGCAATGGTGCAGAGTTTATGAATTTTAGAGAGTATTTACAAAATCATATCGTATATTTGGACGGGGGCATGGGAACTCTCTTGCAAAAGTCCGGTTTGCCTTTGGGCGAGCTTCCCGAACGATGGAATCTTACGCACGGTGACGTAGTGACGGATATTCACACTGCTTATTTCGACGCCGGGAGCAATGTGGTAGCAACCAACACCTTCGAAGCAAATCCCTTTAAGTTTGATTATTCCGAGCTGGAAGAGATGATTCGAGGAGCTGTGGATAACGCAAAAAAGGCGAGAAAACGTTCCGTCGGCTCACAGGAAAAGTTTATTGCACTCGATATCGGTCCGACCGGGAAAATGTTGAAACCGTACGGCGATTTAGAGTTTGAACGGGCGGTTGAGTCATTTGCCGCCGTCGTTCGTTTGGGGGTAAAATACGGGGTGGATTTGATTCTTATCGAAACGATGGGGGATAGCTACGAAACGAAAGCTGCGCTTTTGGCGGCAAAAGAGAATTCGCAGTTGCCCGTGCTTGTTTCCTGTGCGTACGGTGAAGACGGAAAGCTTATGACGGGCGCGACACCCGAAGCGATGGTCGCCTTGCTCGAAGGCATGGGCGCGGACGGAATCGGAATCAATTGTTCGCTCGGACCTAAGCAAATGCAAGACACCGTAGAGCGCATTTTGCGTTTCGCCTCCCTTCCCGTACTTGTAAAACCTAATGCCGGGCTTCCCGATTTTGAAGGCAATTACGACGTAAGTGCGGAGAAATTTGCACAAACTATGTCGAAATTTGTGGAAAAAGGCGCTTGTTTGGTCGGTGGATGCTGCGGTACGACGCCTGCCTATATTCAAACGCTTGTGGAAAAGACAAAAGAAATTCCGTATCGACCTGTTGTGCCCAAAACACACACTTGTATCTCTTCTTATACGCACGCCGTGACTTTCGAAACGCCCGTTTTGATCGGGGAACGCATTAATCCTACGGGGAAAAAGCGTTTTCGTCAGGCACTCGAAAATCAGGAAGTAGGGTATATTCTTCGTGAAGGGATCGAACAACAGGAAAAGGGGGCAATGGCACTTGACGTCAATGTGGGTGCGCCGGGAATCGACGAGAAAACGGAGCTTCCTCGATACGTGCAGGAATTGCAGGCGGTGAGCGATCTGCCTCTGCAAATCGATACGGCGGATCCCGTTGCGATGGAACGCGCCATGAGGCTTTATAACGGGAAACCTCTTGTCAATTCCGTCAACGGAAAGCAGGCGAGTATGGATGCGGTATTTCCGCTTGTGAAAAAATACGGCGGCGTCGTCGTTGCCCTTACGCTGGATGAGAACGGCATTCCCGAAACGGCAGAGGGCAGAGTGTCGATTGCCAAAAAAATCATTGCGGAAGGGGAAAAATACGGAATTGAAAAGAAGGATATTCTTGTGGATCCGCTTGCGATGGCGGTGAGTGCGGATAAAGATGCGGCAAGGGTAACGATTCAGGCACTCAAAGAGCTTCGCAATCTTGGTGTACACACCTCGCTCGGTGTTTCTAACGTATCTTTCGGATTGCCTGCAAGAGAGGTTGTCAATGCGACGTTTTTTGCGTTGGCGCTTGAAAGCGGACTTTCCGCAGCCATTTTGAATCCACGTTCGGCAGAGATGATGAAAACTTATCACGCTTACTGCGCATTGAAGGGATTGGACGAAAAATGCGAACGGTACATTCGTTTTGCGACGGAAATTCTGCCTACGATTATGCCTGTAATCGGGGAGCAGGTAAGCGTTTACGTGAATAAAGAGGGGGAGAGTACCCCGTTGCGGGCGGCGATTGAAAAGGGATTGACGGAAGAAGCGGCAAGTTTGACGGATGTGCTTTTGCGGACGGTGAATCCGCTTGAGATTGTGGAAAATGAAATCGTACCGGCACTCGATCGAATCGGAAGAGCGTACGAGGAAAAGCGTGCGTATTTGCCGCAGCTCCTTATGAGCGCAGACAGTGCGAAAGCAGCGTTTGAAAAAATTAAGACGTATATGGCAAATTCGGGTAAAAAGCAGGTCGGAAAATGCAAAGTCGTGCTTGCGACGGTGTACGGAGATATTCACGACATCGGAAAGAATATTGTCGGCACGTTGTTGGAAAATTACGGATTTGACGTGATAGATCTCGGGCGTGACGTGCCGCCTGAACGGATTGTAGAAGAAACGCTCAAATGGGATGCACCGCTCGTGGGATTGTCCGCACTTATGACAACGACTCTTCCGTCCATGGAAAAGACGATTGCTATGTTGCGAGCACGTGTGCCGCACGTGAAGATTATTGTAGGCGGTGCCGTTTTGACGGAAGAATATGCCAAGAAAATCGGTGCCGACGGGTATGGCAAGGACGGGATGGCAACAGTGCGTTTTGCCGAAAGCGTGTATAAAAAGTAAGCGACCTTAAGAGTATTTCACTTGATATAAGAATAAAAAATAAATTTTTATAAATGCAAAAACACTCGTAGAGATAACGAGTGTTTTTTGTCGGCTGTTTGTATTTATAGGGGACAGGTATACGTTTACGGCAATATGAGCAATTGTATTCCTGTCAAAATAATCAGAAAAGCGAAGTTGAACGCAGAGAATTGAAAGAGATAACTCTTTGTTTTGTCAGGATTGTGCGAGACATATTCGCGGAAGGTGATGAGGCTTGCGAGGGAGGAAATCAAAGTCCCCACGCCGCCGATGTTGACGCCGAGCAAAAGCTCGGTGTAATTGCTCGTGAATTGCGAAAGTAGAATAGACGAGGGAACGTTGCTGATCACTTGGCAGGAAAGAATGGAGACGAGCAGCGTATTCTTTTCTAAAAGTCCGCTCATGATTGTTCGAATTAACTCGATTCTCGACATATTCCCCGAAAAAATGAAGAAGGCAACGAAGGTGAGGAGAAGTCCGTAATCGACGTCTTTGAGTGCTTTTCGGTCTAAAAATAACAGGGCGATCGGAATGACGATGAGTCCGATCCAAAAGGGAATGATGCGGAAAACGATGATGATGGAAAGGACGAAGAGAATTCCGTAAATTAGGGTGCGTCGTTTGGGAAGTTCGATTTTTCGGCTTTCGATTTCCAAAGGTTCTTTTTTAACGAAGACGAGACAACATAAAGTGATCAGCGTTACCGAAATTAAAAACGGGGGGAGCATGGTTA
>CAZRAS010000118.1:0-3491 GCA_964598045.1 uncultured Clostridia bacterium
GTCATAAGCCCTACCGTCGTAATGCCGGAATTGACCATGTTCGATAAAGTAAAATCGATGATACGATATCTGCCGCCGTAAGGAATGGAAGCCATCGTTCTGAAACGAACGAGTTCAGGTACGTTTTCTTCATGCAAATTGGTAAAAATTAAACCGAGTGCGTTATTAGCCATTTCTATTCCCCTCCTTACGCCAAAATATCTTTCTCGTGTTTTTGACCTTCGCTTACGGTAACGCCGTCTGCAACGGTAATTCCTCTGCCAAGAACCACGATTTCCGCTTTCGGGTTTATATCGACGCCAACCACCGCGTTTTTGCCTACCGTTACGTTTTCGTCGATAATCGAATAGGAAACGGTTGCACCTGCTTTGATTACGCTGTTCGCGAGAATGACGGCATCTTTGACCACGGCACCTTTTTCAACGACGACGTTGCTTGCCAGCACGGAATTTTCAACCGTACCGAAAATTTCGCAACCGAGTGCGATCATGGAATTTTTCACGATGCCTTCCGAGCCGATATGTTCGGGAGGAGCCAAGGGATTTCTCGAATGAATCTTCCAGGATTTATCTCCTACGTCAAACTCGGGACGTTCGCCGAGCAAGTCCATATTTGCCTGCCACAAAGATGCGACCGTACCAACGTCTTTCCAATAGCCTTCGAACTCGTACGAGCACATTTTTTCGCCTGCGTTCAACATGGCGGGCAAGACGTCCTTTCCGAAATCCTTGGAAGATTTGGGATTTGCTTCGTCCGCTTCGAGATATTTGAAAAGTTTGTCTGCCTTGAAGATATAGATCCCCATAGAAGCGAGCGTGCTCTTAGGTACTTTGGGCTTTTCTTCGAACTGATAAATGGTGCCGTCTGGATTGACGTTCAAAATGCCGAATCTCGACGCTTCTTTCAAGGGAACATTGATTGCAGCGATCGTACAATCTGCATCGGAAGCCTTATGCGCTTCGAGCATTGCCGCATAGTCCATCTTATAAATGTGGTCACCGGAAAGAATAAGTACGTATTCGGGATTGTACATCTTCATGAAATGCATATTTTGGTAAATAGCATTCGCCGTACCTTCGTACCACGAAGAACGTGTCTTTGCCTGATAAGGCGAAAGGATGTGTACGCCGCCGTACGTTCTGTCAAGATCCCAAGGCTGACCGTTTCCGATATATTCGTTGAGGATGAGCGGTTGATACTGCGTCAATACGCCTACCGTATCAATACCCGAGTTGATGCAGTTGGACAACGGGAAATCGATAATACGATATTTTGCCCCGAACGCCACTGCAGGTTTTGCAATGTTCGTGGTTAAAGCGTACAATCTGCTACCTTGTCCGCCTGCCAAAAGCATTGCAACGCATTCTTTTCTTCTTTGCATAGAGAGTGCCCCCTTGATCAATTATTTTTTTCATAATAAACGTTCACCAATTTGAAAACCGTACCGATGATAAACATCTTTTCGTTTGCTCGTTCATTCGTTCGGCATTCAAAAAACGTTTTTAACACAGTTCTATTCTTTCGCTCCTTTTTCCTATCCGTTAAAAGAAACCGTACAATTTGCGTTTTGATTAAGAAAAAAGGCGAAAGTATTGCGAATTCCTCTTCCGCTTTCGAGTATCAGTTCTTTTTAGCAATCGAAATTCGGTTGCGGAATCGCCGTGTATTATTATACTATATATTTCCAAGAATTTCAAGGGTTTTTGAAAAAAAAATCAACTTTTTTTAATTAAATTTTAATTTAATCGTTTAACAGATTTTGTTCAGCGATTATACGATGCTTTAATCGAAGCAAACAGTTACATATTATGTCACACATAGTTATTATACATCGCATAACAATATACCTATCTCTGACATAGTTGCATTTTTCAATAAATTTTACTCTAAAAGCCCTATTAATCACGAAAAAGAATACTATGCGTGAAAAAAACATATCTTCCACTAAAAAATCCCCTCGATTCAAACGTGGGGAAGGTTGCTTATAAGATCTATTTATAAAGTTTCACGTATAATGTTTCATGATTTCGAGACGGATTGTATAAATTTTTCTATTTTTTCTAATAAACGCTCAACGGAGCCGTCATTCTCAATAATTCGGGTATGACAATTTTTCATGCGCGCTTGCCCTTCTTCGGAATGATAATCGAATTGCGCCCGTATACGCTTTTGAACGTCGTTTGAATCCAAACCGTCTCGAATTTGAACAGATCGAATACGTGACGCCAAGTCTCGTTCGATGACAAGGATTTCGTCAAATTCGCCTTCAAAATTCCCTTCAAACAACAAAGGCACTTCTGCAAAAATGAGTTCGCCTTTACACGCCTCCATCTTCGTTTTTAAGTTTTTCATCACCAATGGATGAGCAAGCCTGTTCAACGTTCCTCTTTTTTCTTCGTCACAAAATACGATTTCCGCAAGTTTTTTACGGTCGATCTCTCCGCCTGAAAGGGCAGCCGGAAAATATTCTTTAATCTTTTGAATATAATCGGCGGAACGAAGAACCTTTTTATAAATTTCATCGCAGGAAAATACGGGATATCCCATCCCTTCAATCAACGACGCTGCCATAGATTTTCCGCTCCCGATTCCACCGGTAATTGCAATTTTCTTCTTCATACCATTCCTCATGTAATGATCGATTATTTATCGTTTCACGAAAATAGTTTCACGAATCTTCCCCAAAAGTAATTTATTTTGTCTCGTACCAGTTTTTACCTACCCCGATTTCGACTGTAAGCGGCACTTTGAGTTGTACGGCATTTTCCATTTCCTCTTGCAAAATTTTGCCGACTTCCTTCACTTCCGCTTCGGGACAATCGATCACAAGCTCATCGTGAACTTGCAAAACGAGTTTTGCTTGATACCCCCCCTCTTGCAGGCGTCTATGCACGCCGATCATGGCAATTTTGATGATGTCGGCGCTCGAACCTTGCAACGGCATATTCATAGCGGCGCGTTCTCCAAAGGAACGGATATTGTAGTTGGAGTTTTTCAGCTCGTTGATGACTCTGCGACGTCCGAGCAAGGTTGTCACGTATCCGTCCTGCATGGCCGTTTCCACGTTTTTATTCATATATCTTTTTACGTCAGAATAGGATTCAAAATAACGATTGATATATTCCTGTGCTTTTTTGGCGGGGATATTCAAATCTTTTCCAAGTCCAAACCCGCTGATTCCATAAATAATTCCGAAATTTACCGCTTTTGCATTGCGACGCATTTCCGACGTAACCTTTTCAGGGGGGGTATCAAAGACCTGAGAAGCCGTAATGGTGTGAATATCCTGTCCTTCGCAATAGGCTTGTAACAATTCTTTACAGCCTGAAAAATGAGCGAGCAAACGCAACTCTATCTGCGAATAGTCCGCATCGATAAGTAAATTCCCCTCACGAGCCGTAAACAATTTGCGAAGTTCCCTGCCTTCATCGGTACGAATGGGAATATTTTGTAGGTTCGGATTCGCACTGGAAAGCCGTCCCGTCTGCGTA
>CAZRAS010000119.1:0-3438 GCA_964598045.1 uncultured Clostridia bacterium
AACTCTACGATCAATTTCTCTATGCGGTGGGGAACTTGTTTAAGAAATTCAAGCAATGTTTCTTTTTCTTGCTGCCCATCGGGATCGGACTTGTCGCGGGAGTGTTGCTCGGCTTTATTTCCGTCAAACGATTGGTGGCGCTTTTCCCCTTTTCCATCGTTTGTTTGTTTGCAGGATTGATGTGCGGCGCTTTTCCTGCGGTGAAGGACGAGATTAAAAATACGGAGCATACCGCCCTTCGAATGTCCTTTTTCGGCGTAGGACTTTTCCTGCCCGTTGCGGTGGGGTGTCTTTCCGCATGGTTGACCGCAGTCGGCGGTGGCGGCGGAGACGCTTTTGCAAGCGTGCAATGGTGGCAGGTTTTGTTGGGCGTGGTAATCGGTTATGCGTTCGGGATTACGCAGATCGTTCCCGGGCTTAGCGGCAGTGCTCTCCTTATGGCGGTAGGTTGGTTTCAGAGCTTGATGGCGAGTATCGACTTTACTTACTGGAAATCGAATCCCGCCGTCTTTCTCGTCTATATCGGCTTGGGTATCGGCGTGTTGTCGGGGATTTTTACCTTTTCGAAATTTTTGACTTTCGTATTCGGCAAAGCTCGACAAACGGCGTATCACCTCATTGTGGGCTTGTCGTTGGGTTCGATTTTATCCATGTTCTGCAACGGGGATATGATGGAGACCTATCTCTTGTGGGCACGGCAAGGCGTCAACCTCTTCGATATCGTCTTGGGCATTTGCTTGTTCGCAGCGGGAATTGTCGTTGCGTATTTGCTCGTGCGATATCAGCGTAAAAAGGACGAAGAAAAGGAGGAAAACGGGATAGACCATACCCGGGGGTGAGATGAAGTTTGATTTTTTACGAAAGATAAACAAAAAACTTCGTATGTTCTTTAGGGAAAACAGCTTTGGCTGCGATGCTTGCGGTGCGGAACTTTTCGACTATCCGATTCATCGATTGTGCGAGTCGTGCGAAGAAAAAATGCAACGCAACGACGGGCGGGTTTGTCCCAAGTGCGGCAGAAAAACGGTGGCGGAAGGGGTTTGTTTGAGCTGTAAAAGCGATATGCCTGCTTTCGCGCAAGGCTTTTCTCCCTTCGTGTATCGCGGAGAGAGTGCTTCTTTTATCAATCGTATGAAGAACGGAAAGCCCTTGCTCGCACCCTATTTTGCGGAGTGTATGGCGGAGGATTTTCTTTGCAAATACGTTGGCGTAGAGCGATTCAAAGGGGAAGCTTTATTGCTTGTGCCCGTACCGATGACGGAGACGAGGCGAAAACAAAGGGGATACAATCAAGCGGAAGAGTTAGCCGAGGTACTTTGTAAACGGCTGCAAGAAAAGGGGTATTTGGCGGAGGCGGATTTCGACGTTTTGCAAAAGGTAAAAGATGTACCGCAACAAAAACGTATGGATTATAAATCTCGACAGGAGAATGTTTCGGGGGCATTTCACGTGCATAAGCGCAAGGTGTGTCAAGGCAGGACGGTGGCGCTTGTTGACGATATCATGACGACGGGCGCAACGGGGAACGAATGTGCGAAAAGATTGTTGGGGGCAGGAGCTAAAGAAGTACTCTTTCTCTCGGCGACGTCTTTGCCTGAATTGAAAGATTGAAAAAAAATTCCCGTGGGAACAGGACGTTTCCACGGGAAAAGTTTTGTCAAGGTTAAGCTTTCGGCTGTTTTTGAATGAGTCGAATGGTTTCAATCGTGTATAGGATGCAAGATACGATCATCAATGCGGATACGACGGAAATGCTGACGACGGATACGGCTTTGGGAATTCCGGGGAATACGATATGCGCGACGATCATGATATATAAAGAGACGGTGGTAAGTTTTCCGTGCCATTTCGCACTTTGGACGATCTGCGTGTGCTTGAATGCGATAAAACGCAAGGTGAATGCCAGCGCTTCTTTTATCGCCATGATGACGACGGGCATCCACATGAAGGGGAAAGTGAAAATTAAGGCAATCATAATCGCGCCTTGCGTAAGCTTGTCGGCGATGGGATCGAGTCCTTTTCCAAAGTCCGTCACCATGTTGAATTTTCTTGCGATGATGCCGTCGGCAATGTCGGTGATACTCGATAAAATGATGATGGCGAGCGCCCAATAGGGATGCGAAATTGCGTACATCCAAATGATAAAGGGGATAAGAGCGATTCTGAAAAAGGATAAAAAATTCGGGATCGTACAAATTTGATCCTTGGAAAATTTCTCCTTCCAGTTGATTGTAGACGTTTGTTCGTGCATGAAAAATTCTCCTATATATGATAGTACATTTACAATATGAGTATAGTACGCGTTTGGAATTTTGTCAAGTGGATTTGTGGATTTTTTTGTAATTTTCATCGAGTTTTCAGCTTCGGAATCGGAACCTTTTCTCAACGGTTTGCATATAATGAGATAACGAGAAGGGGAGGCAAAAAGGTATGGAAGTGAGTTTTTCTCAGTTGCGCGCGAAAGAAGTGATCAATACGCAGGACGGAAGAAAGTTGGGACGGATTTGTGACGTGGTGTTGTGCTATCCCGAAAATCGGTGGATCGGGTTGGTTGTGCCGAGCAGGGGATTCGGGAAAAAACAGGACTTGTTTTTAGAACTTAAAAACATTGTCAAAATCGGGGAGGACGTCATTCTTGTCAACGTGGGGCTTCCGCGAGATCGGACTTGCGACAAGCGTTGGAAATGTCCTCCTCCCCCTCCTACGAGGGGAACGTATCAGGGGGAGACGGGCGGCAGAAATTTTGACGAATTTGAGTAAATAAGGCTTGGTTGTGGCAAAAAATATGCTTTTTGGGCCAAGGTATTTGCACGTTATGCAAAAAAAGCTGCCGTTTATGCCAAAACTATTGCAATTCGTTTTTTTTGTGATATAATAAAATGGAGAGAAGGGAGAGAGTCTTATCCCCCCCAAGACTCGATATTTTGGATAAGTTCCAATTTATCTGATCTCCCTCTCCTAAATTTGCAAGTTTTTTCATTTGCTGCAAGCACGCTCCTATCTTGCGGCAATAATAAGTACATAACATTCTCCTTAAGCGACAGGGGAAGCGTAAGCGATTGACGTCTAAGTGTGGCGAAAACGTTTTCAGCGAACTTGTCGGCAACGCCGCCGCGTAATACACGCGGCGGCGTTGCCGTTGTCGTCGTATATCGTATAATCGTATAATCGTATAATCGTAAGAGGACGGAAAGCTTTTTTTAATATTTTTTTAAGAAAACTATTGCGAACGGGGGGGAATATATGGTATAATGTGTATATGGTTTACAAAATTCCGAGTAAATGAATTGACGGATATGCATGGTGGAAATCCTTGATTCGACAATTCAAACGAGAATAAAGCTTGTATAGGATTTCACGCTTTCTTTACGGCTTTTATGATAAAAAAATACGGAGGTATATGTTTATAGAGAAATTGAAGGGATAAAATGAGGGAAT
>CAZRAS010000120.1:0-3418 GCA_964598045.1 uncultured Clostridia bacterium
TTGGATAACAAAGTGGGCATGGAAAGACATTTGCAGGATTTGACGGCTACGGGGCATATCGGAGCGTTCGTCGGCATGCTTACGGACAGCCGTTCCTTCCTTTCTTATCCCCGTCATCATTATTTCCGTCGTATTTTGTGCAATTATTTCGGCGGCATGATGGAACGAGGGGAAATGACGCAAGATATCGAATTCGTGGGTAAAGTGGTGCAAGATATTTCTTACAACAACGCGATGTCTTATCTGAATATGAAATAAGTATGAACGCTTTTTTGACCATGCTTTCGAGTGTCGCGCTCTTCGTTGCGTTGGCGATTCCGGGATATATTTTTGTAAAATTCAAATTTCTAAAACCCGAACAGTCAAGCGTGCTTTCTACGTTGCTCACATACCTGGGTCTGCCGTTTTTGATTTTAACGAGTACTTTGGATATTGAAATCAACGCAGAGTTTGCCAAGAACGCCCTTCTTTGCTGCCTCCTTTCTTTGTTGGTGATTTTTGCGGTATTTTTCCTTTCAAAACCCTTGACGACGGGACTTACCGACAAAAATAAACGGGGGATGGAACGATTTTGCATTACGTTTGCCAACAACGGATTTTTGGGAATTCCGCTTGCACGTGCCGTTTTCGGGGAGGGACTTGCACTCACCTATCTCATCGTTATCAACATTTTAGACAGTGTGGCGAGATATACGGCAGGCGTCTATTTGATTTCGGGCGATAAAAAAATGATCAGTCCTAAAAAGGTGCTTGTAAGTCCTGCACTCATTGCCTTCGCTTTGGGCGTCGTGCTCAATTTGACGAACGCTTGCGCCTTTGTTCCGCAAATTCGCAGTTATTCGGAGTCGTTGAGCAATATGGTGACGCCCGTTTGTATGACGATTTTGGGTATGAAATTGGGCGGCGTGAAACTGCCGGACTTGTTCAAATCTACCCGTATGTATTACGTGGCGGCGCTTAAACTGGTTGCCGTGCCGATAGCGGCTGCTTTGGTGTTTTGGGGCGCGAGTCTTCTTTTTCATATGGGGACGGAACCTGTTTTTGCGGCGTTGATTGCTTTCGGAACGCCGACGGCGGCGTTGTCTTCCGCGTTTGCGGATCAATTCGGCGGCGATATGGAAGGGGCGGTGACCAACACGTTGGGTACGACGATTTTGTGCGTCGTCACCTTGCCGATGCTGTATATGTTGTTCGGTTTGCTTATTTAAGGAAAAACGAATAAAATGAAACAGGCATGACTTCGATCATGCCTGTTTTCGATGATTGCGATATTGTTATTTAACCGTCGGGGAACTTTGTTTTTGCTCCCCGAAACGAGTGGAGGTCAAAATATAACCCGCCTGTGCCGCACCTCGGCAAAAAGATGAACCCGCTTTCAGCAGGTGGGTGCCGCATCTTGACGCATCGGACTTTCCGTATCAATACAGACCTTGCCTATCGCCACGAATAACGAGCTCCCGAATAAACAATGTGGATTCCGTTTTATACCGAACTCCGTACACCGCAGGTTGTAGTATTATTATACCGCTCGAATCTTCGTTTGTCAACGGATTGAGGGTGGAAATTTCAACTGTTTAAATTTTTCAAAAAAGAAAAAATTTCCGCTTCGAAGTTGAGCCCGAACTTTTTGTCGGGAACTTCCGTCTCTGAACGGCGAATGGCGGCGGTTACGAAATCGGAAGCGAGGCGTACGCTCTTCGAAACGCTTTTGTTTCGAACAAGACAACCGACGAACGCCGAGGCGAATACGTCGCCGGCGCCGCAGAAAAATCCCTCTACGTTTTCGTGGGAGACGGAATGAATTTCTCCGCCGTCCGCAAAATAGACGTAAATTTTATTTGCTTGAGTTATGCCCGTGAGAACGGGGGAGGAACAAAGTTGTCTAAGTTTGCATATTGCCTCGTTTGCCGTTTGCGTCGTCAGGGGGTAGGGGAGGTCGGATAAATAGCACGCCTCCGTCATATTCGGAAGAATGAAGTCTGCCTGTTTACAAAGCGCTCGCATTTTTTCCACGTATTCCGCGGTGAAGCCGCGATACAGTTTTCCGTCGTCGCCCATGACGGGATCGACGATGAATTTTCCTCCTTTTTTCAAAAATTCACGTCGAATGTCGGACACCAGCTCGATTTGTTCGATGCTGCCGAGATATCCGCTGTAAATGCAATCGAAGGTGAGGGAAAGAGATCTCCAATGGGCAAGGATTGCGGGAATATCCTTCGTCAGGTCGCGAAAGGTGTAGCCGTCGAAACCACCCGTATGGGTGGAAAGGAGTGCGGTGGGCAGAACGTTGCATTCTACGCCGCAAGCGGAAATAATGGGCAAAGTGACGGTTAAAGAACATCTTCCGACACACGAAACGTCGTTGATGGCGAGAATTCGCATTTTTTTGCCCTCCTTTTTTAGAAAATTTTTATAATAATACTATAAATGACTTGCTTTTTTTTGTCAAGCGGATTAAAATAGAAAAGTAAAAAAAATATGGAAATGACAAGAGGTAATCTATGTTTATCACAGGCGAAGAAAAAAAGAATACCGTCGCGTATTCTGATTTTGAAAAGTATGAAAATCAAATCGTAACCGTTCAAGGTACCATTCACAACATTCGTATGATGTCCGATTTTGCGTTCGTCATTTTGCGTACGGCGCGTGAAACCATTCAATGCGTCTATGCGGAAAGTTTTTCCGAGTACAGAATCACCGAGGAAGTCAAGGAAGAATGCGCTGCGAAGATCACGGGTAAAGTGGTTGCAGGCGAAACGAAGGACGGATCCAAACGTTATGAAGTGCAGATTCACAATATCGAGCTTTTGTCCCACCCCGCGGAAATTCCCCCCGTCGTTATTACGAAGATACAGGTGAATTGCGACCTTTCCACCAAGCTCGATTATCGTCCCGTAACCTTGCGTAATCCTAAGGAACGTGCGATTTTTAAATTGCAGGAAGGGATTCAGCGCGGTTTCCGCGAATATTTAAGCCAACAGGGCTTTACGGAAATTCATTCCCCGAAAATCAACTTTGCCGGCGCGGAAGGGGGCACGAACGTGTTCAAGCTCGACTACTTCGGCAAACAGGTGTATTTGGCACAGTCTCCTCAGCTCTATAAGCAGGCACTTGTTGCCGTATACGAGAGGGTGTTTGAAATTGCTCCCGTATTCCGTGCGGAACATCACGACACCAGTCGCCATTTGAACGAATATATTTCCATGGACTTCGAAATGGGCTTCATCGAAAGCTTCGAAGATATCATGAACATGGAAGTGGGCGTGTTGAAATACATCATGAATCTGTTGAAGACGGAGTATGCAAACGAGGTGGAACTTCTTCACGTGGATATTCCCGAAATTAAGGAAGTGCCCGTGCTTAAATTCATGGAAGCGAAAGAGATTATCATGAAGAAGTTTAAGTATCAGCCTACCGA
>CAZRAS010000121.1:0-3416 GCA_964598045.1 uncultured Clostridia bacterium
ATTGGTTGGGTGGGGAGCATATTATGAGTTACGCATTCGTCTGTGACGGTTATATGGCGGAAAATTTCCCCACGGAAACAACGTACGACGTATTGTATAAACTGAGCGGAAGCATTTCTAAAGATAAGAAAGTGATTGAGAAGGTAAGCTATTCCTATTATACGGAATGGCAACCGGAAGAAAATCTCGGTGCGTATACTCGAATCGATTATTTTATTTCGGCAACCTTTCGCACCGCATATGCAGGATTTGTCGAAGCAACGGAATTTTTCAGAGATACGACCTTTTTAACGATTGCAACGGTTGTAAGCGTTTGTTTTGCGGTGTTTAGCGGGGTGTTGCTTATGAATTTTCTGTCTGTGAACATGGACGAGCGAAAGCATGAGCTTGGTATTCTTCGCGCATTGGGTGCTCGCAGGTCGGACATCATAAAAATATGTATGACAGAAAGTTTTGTCATTGCGTGTATAGATTTTCTTTTGAGCTTGCTTTTAACGGGCATTGTATGCCTTGTGTTGAATCTTAAATATAGTTTTTGGTTGTTTCATATCGGTTTTATCCCCCTTATTGCTCTTGTCGGGGTATGTTTCGGAATTGCTGCTTTGTCTACGATTATTCCCGTCCTGAAAAGTACGTCACAAAAACCGATTGATATTATTAACCAATATTGAGCCGATTGATTATACAATTGAAAGGAATTCTATTTATTGACAGAAGGTGATTTATCATGATAGAAATACGTAACTTAAAAAAGACGTTTACTTCGGGAAAAAATCCTGAAGTAAATGCCTTAAAAGGGATTTCACTTGCTCTTCCCGAAACGGGCATGGTGTTTATTCTCGGGAAAAGCGGCAGCGGAAAGTCTACTTTGTTGCATTTATTGGGCGGTTTGGATTCTCCGACGGACGGGGAAATTGTCATCGACGGGAAGTCGATGAATACTTTCACGGAAAAAGATTTCGACGACTATCGCAACGAATACGTCGGATTTATCTTTCAAGAATATAATTTGCTCGATTATTATTCCGTAGGGGACAATGTTGCGCTTGCTTTGGAATTGCAAGGGAAAAAGGACAATCGCGAAGAAGTCGATAAGGCATTGCACATCTTAGAATTGGTTGACGAATACGGAAATACCCTATATGACCGCCGTGTGAATCAATTGTCGGGCGGACAAAAACAGCGTGTAGCGATTGCACGTGTATTCGTCAAGAAGCCTAAATTGATTCTTGCCGACGAGCCTACGGGGGCATTGGATAGCGAAACTGGGGAACTGCTCTATACGCTTTTGAAAGACCTTTCAAGGGAAAAACTTGTTGTTGTCGTCAGCCACGATCGTGAAAGTGCGGAGAAATATGCAGATTGCATCGTGAAACTTAAAGACGGGCAAATTCAATCGGAAAAGGAGGCGATTTTATGAGAAAAAACAGATTGCCTTTTAAAAGAGTATTTATAATGGGTTTAGCCGGATTGAAATATAAAAAATTCCGTTTGTTCATTTCTATTTTACTTTCTGTGATTTCTTTTACGGTGTTTGGATTTGCATGCGTTTCGGCAACGGCAGACGTGTTGACGACGGAATTGAAAACCGCTTATCAAAACAACGTAAAAACGTTATTTTGAAAGCTGATTCTACTTATAGAAATAAATCAGTACTAAGCGGTAAGTGGATATACTTTTCTGAAGGTGAATATACGCCGGGGCTCACGTCGGAGCAGATAAACGTATTGGAAAAATATGCTTCCGTTATGCCGATTGCGAATGTAAATGATCCGACGAGCAGCACCTCATTCGGGTATGGATATTTGGCTTGTACTTCGGGACAGGTGCCGTTCGAAGAGTATTACAATCCGTATAACTACATGGGTATAAGCGGAAAATTTATTTCAAGAGTTATCGAATTGAATCCCGAGACGGGGGAAAAGGATGCGTTGCTTACGCCGGACAAACGTTTAACGGTGGCATGTCACTTGCCACAAACCTATACGGAAATCGCGATCACCGATTATATGGCAGATATGTTTATGCGGTTCGGATATAAAGATCTGGACGGTGACGGTGCGGTGTACGAGATTGGATCGCCCGATGATTTAATAGGAAAAACGATTGAAGGCTTGACGATTTGCGGCATCTATGAAACTGAAGAAGATAAGGAATGGTTCAAGGAAAATTACGACAAGCCGTGTACCGATTCGCATATAGAAGATTATGATCCCGAACTTGCAAATTATCATATTCAAGACAGCTACTTTTTGAATTGGATGAAAGGCGAACATAGTATGAAATATGCTTTTGTTAAAAAAGGTTTTAAGACGAAAGACTCTCTAATGGCTTGTGACGGTTTCTTGTATCCATTGAGCGGTAGCATTGCGAAGGACAAAAAGATGATTCGTGAAATGACGTATACGGAAGAAAATACCTATTCGGGGCTCAATACCGTCACTTATCAAACGGTGTATTATTCCGCCTCTGTAAGAACGAGATATTCGGGGTTTGGCGAGACGACGACAGTGAGTATTCTGAGAAATGATACTGTCCTTACCGTTGCACTTTGGGTGAGCCTCGGCTTTGCGGTGTTCAGTGGATTGTTGCTCATGAACTTTTTGCTTGTCGGATTGGATGCGCGAAAGCAAGAAATCGGGATATTGCGCGAAATGGGTGCAAGCCGTATGGACATTGTTCGTATTTGCTTTATGGAAAGTGGTATTATTGCGACGATTAATTATGTAGGTTCTTTGTTGTGTATAGGCGGACTTTGCATAGGAATCGATTTATCTCTTCATTTTTCATTATTTACGCTCGGAATAATTCCGTTTATAGCTCTTACGGCGTTATGTTTTGGAATTGCTGCTTTGTCTACGATTATTCCCGTGATAAAATTACGTCGCAAAAACCGATCGATATCATCAAGCGTTGCTAAAATGCAAACAATATGCCGAGTGTATCGTTATGCTTAAAGATTAGGAAATTCGATTTTTTCGAATTTCCTATTGTTTTTGTAGACGAGTATAGATATTTAATACTTTTCAATTGAACCCGCACTCATGAAGAGTGTGGGGTTCCTTTTCGCCATTTTTTGCATTTTTTATTGTTTTTTAAAAAAGTGTGTTGCCGAGAAGAAGAAATGCAATATATTTATGTGGAAATTGCAATTGACGGGGGGGGGGTAATGTGATATAATATCATAAAGATAATTAATATTACATTAAATTGTCTAAAAAGTATTATATGTTTAAGGAGTTATTTATGAAAAAGCTTCGAAAAAAATCTGTGGGAGGCAGGGTTGCCTTAACAATGGTTTCTTCGATTTTGTTGGCTGGCACGATGATTGGTTCTTACATAGCGAATGTAAATGCATCGGCATTGAACAGTTATTTTGATTGTCAGCCTTATAAATTGGTAGAAATCGGAGACGG
>CAZRAS010000122.1:0-3416 GCA_964598045.1 uncultured Clostridia bacterium
ACGACGGCGGCGCTTGCTCTTCTCAACGATGCGGTGAAAAAAGGCGGCGTCATGGCGTCTTCGCGCGTGGGCGGATTGTCGGGGGCGTTTATTCCCGTGTCCGAGGATATCGGTATGATCCGTGCGGCGGAGGCGGGTAAGATTACGCTGGATAAGTTGGAGGCGATGACGTGCGTTTGCAGCGTCGGATTGGATATGATCGCCATTCCGGGCGACACTCCGGCAACGACCATAGCTGCGATGATCGCAGACGAGGCGGCAATCGGAATGATCAACAACAAGACGACGGCGGTGCGTATTATTCCCGCCATCGGGAAAAAAGTGGGCGAACAGGTCAATTTCGGAGGGTTGTTGGGCAGAGCGCCGATCATGCCCGTACACGAGTGCGATTCCTCTCGCTTGATCGATCGGGGAGGAAATATTCCTGCACCCATTCACAGTTTCAAAAATTAAAACGGACATACCATGTATGCGTTTAAATAGATAATATTAGGAGAATAATTATGGAAAGAACAGAAGTTTTAGAAAATATGAAATGGAAAACGTCCGACATTTTCCCTTCCGACGAGGCGTGGGAAAAGGAATGTAAGGATTTGGAGAAGATTTGTTCGAGTTTCGACGTTTCCGAATTTTACGGCAAATTGCATGAAAAGGATGCGTTGCTTTCCTGCTTGAAATTGATTGATACGGTAAGCAGACGGTTGGAGTTGTTGTATCTTTACGCACATCTTCATCACGACGAGGATATTCGCGTTGCGAAATATACGTCTGCGACGGCGCAGGTGATTGAAATGTTCTCTAAGCTCTCTGCAAGAGTTGCGTTTATCGAGCCTGAACTTACCTCTTTGGACGAAAAGACGTTGCAAGGCTTTATCGACGATCCGGATTTTGCGGATTATGAATATAAGCTTCGTAAGATCGCCAAGGGAAAGGCGCACGTATTAACGGAAAAGGAAGAACGTCTGTTGGCGTTGGCAAGCAACGTGATGGGCGATTTCCAAAATGTATTTTCAATGTTGGATAACGCAAACCTCAATTTGCCAACGGCAAAGCTGAACGGGAAAGAGGTGCAGATGACACACGGGCTGTACAGCTTGGTGTTGCATTCCAACAACCGTGAAGAGAGAAAAGAATGGTTTGAAAAATATTACGACGCTTATAAAAAGTTGATCGACGCAATCGCGCAGACCTATTCGAGCAACGTTAAAAAGGACGTATTCTATAAAACCGTGCGCAATTACGACAGCTGCATGGCAATGGCAATGGAAGGCGAGGACGTCGATATCAAGGTGTATGAAACGTTGATCGAAACGGTGCACGAATACTTGCCCGTTATGCACGAATATATTTCCCTTCGTAAACAGGTGTTGGGCTTGGACGAACAATATATGTACGATACGTATACGCCTCTTGTGGAAGACGCCGAAATCAAGCTTCCCTTCGACGAAGCGTACGAAGTCGTTATCGAGGGACTTGCTCCTTTGGGAGAAGATTATCAAAATCTTTTGAGAAAGGGGAAAAACGAGGGGTGGATCGACGTTTGCGAAACGGAAGGCAAACGCTCGGGCGCTTATTGTTCGGGTATGTATGACAGCCATCCTTACGTGTTGTTGAACTATCAGCCGACGACGAACGATATGTTTACGATCGCGCATGAAATGGGACACGCCATGCATTCGTATAAATCCAACGAATCGCAGCCTTATTCCAAGGCTTCGTATACCATTTTCCTTGCTGAAATTGCAAGTACGGTCAACGAAGTGCTTCTTTTGAAACATCTTTATAAGAAGACGGACGATAAGAATTTGAAAAAATATTTGCTCAATTATTATATGGACACCATTCGTACGACGTTGTTCCGCCAGACGCAGTTTGCCGAATTTGAACAAATTGCGCATGCGAAAGCAGAGGCAGGGGAAGCACTTACCAAGGAGAGTCTCAACGCCGTTTATTACGATTTGAATAAGCAGTATTTCGGAGACGGCATCGTGCACAACGAACAGATCGCATACGAATGGGCGAGAATCCCTCACTTCTACACTTCCTTCTACGTGTATAAATACGCTACGGGTATTATTGCGGCAATCTCCATCGTAAAACGTATTTTGACGGAAGGTCAGCCTGCTGTGGACGATTATTTCAAATTCCTGTCCTCGGGCGGTAAGACGGATCCCGTCACCATCTTGAAACAGGCGAAGGTGGATTTAACGACCAAGGCACCTTTCGAGGCTGCAATGGAAGAATTCCGCGCTACGCTCGAAGAATTCAAATCTCTGTTGTGAAAGTAGAATATAATGAAATGAACGGGGCAGGTATGCGTTGAATGCATTACCTGCCTTAGGAGAATATAAATTATGGCAAATGATATCAACACCATGCCCTATAATCGGGATGCGGAAATGGCGCTGCTCGGCTGTCTTTTGATCGATAACGAAATTGTCGCCGAGGTCGTGGATAAATTGAATGAGGACGATTTTTATATCGAATCTCATCAATACATTTTGCGCGCAATGCAACGGGTTTTTAATTCCAGAAAGCCCGTCGATCTCGTTACCGTTTCGGACGAGTTGGAAAACGAAGGCGGGTTGGAGAAAGCGGGGGGCATCGTCTATCTGACCGATCTTACGCAAATCACCCCTTCTGCGGCGAATTATAAATCCTATTACGAAATCGTGTCTCGCGACAGCATGAATCGAAAGCTGATTCGCGCGTCGAGAAAGATTATCGAAACGTCAATGCGGAGCGGCGACGAACGGGAATCTCTTGCCTTTGCGGAAAAGAGTATTTACGATATTTCAAGACAATCCGAACGTTCCGTGCTGATGGGAATGGAGGACGGAGATATCATCAATCAAGTCATTCATAAGTTCGAACAATTGCAGGTGGATCCCGAATCTTTCCAAGGGATTCCCACCGGGTTTAAGCGTTTGGATAAAATGACGCACGGCCTCCAGCCGGGCGCGCTCATCGTCCTTGCGGCTCGTCCCGGTATGGGAAAGACTTCGCTTGCCATGAACCTTGTGGAACACGCGGCGCTCAGTGCAGGGAAAGTATGCGCCGTATTTTCTCTCGAAATGCCGAGACATGAAATTATTCAACGACTTATTTGCTCGTATGCCAACGTGAGTATGGCAAAGGCACTTTCGGGACAGTTGACGGCAAAGGAATGGAAAAAACTTATGCTTGCCGGCGATCAGCTTAAAAAGTGCAAGATTTACATTGACGATTCTTCGAGGGTTACGCCGAGTGAAATTTTGTCCAAATGCAGAAGATTGCGTTCTACGGCAGGCAGCGTGGATATTATCATGATCGACTATATCCAGCTGATGTCAAGCGGCGATCCCAAACTGGCAGGGACGGACAACAGAACGCAGCAAGTCGCGTCTATTACGCGTGATTTGAAGATTATGGCAAAG
>CAZRAS010000123.1:0-3372 GCA_964598045.1 uncultured Clostridia bacterium
TAGTAGGAGATCAACTCACGTTTTTTGATTTCACCCGTAAAACCGAATGCCTTGAATTTATCGGCATTTTCCAATTCGTCCGCAATGCTTACCGTTGCAACCGTCTGGTTGAGATCTTTCTGCGTATCCGTCGTAATGAATCCGCAGCTCGTAGTACCCATGGCAATCGCTAAGCCAATAAGCAAAGCCGCCGTCTTTTTGATTGTTTGTTTTTTGTTCATAAAATCGCTCCGATTTTTTATCCTGCTTTACTGATACGAACGAACGAACGAAAGCATAAAAAGCATACTCTCCCCCCCTATTCGTTTATATCGTCAAGTTATATTATACCTTATTTTTATAAAAAGTGCAAACGTTTTTGCTTATAAACTATGCAAAAGTTAACGCAAATTTCAAAAATTTTGTCATTTCAGCCATTAACTCTGCGGGATCGCGTTTTCCTCGGAATTCGATCACGGGCGCCGCCGACATATTCAACCGCACCATATGCCCGTACTTATCCATCGCCGCCTGAATCCGCTTGTCGCCGAGCGTTTCGATGGAGGGAAGCTCCAACGAGCCAACCCCTTTGATAAGCCCGATTTTTTTGACGCCGAACTTCGCCGCATAGCTTTTCAATACGGCAATGACAAGCAGATTTTCCACCGCTTTCGGCAATTCTCCGTACGTATCGAGAAGAGAAGTATACACTCGTTTATAGTCGGCAATCGTCGAAATTTCCGCAATCTGCTTATAGGAGTCGAGGCGTCCCGCCGACGATTCGATGTAATGCTCGGAAATATACGCGTTGGCGTGAATATCGAGGTCGGCAACCGTTTGGCTCTCCCCCGTCAGTTCCTCTTTCAAGAGCTTGGAATACAACTCATAGCCTACCTTATCCATATGCCCGTGTTGTTCCGCCCCGAGCATATTCCCTGCACCGCGAATTTCCAAATCGCGCATGGCAAGCTTATATCCGGAGCCAAGCTCGGTAAATTCCATAATCGCTTTGAGCCTTGCCGCCGCATTTTCCGTCATGACCTTTTCCCCTTTGAAGGTGAAATAAGCGTACGCAAGCCGCGTGCCTCGCCCCACTCTGCCTTTGAGCTGATAGAGCTGTGAAATCCCCAGACGATCGCTGTCGATGACGAGAATGGTGTTGGCGTTGGGCAAATCGATACCGTTTTCAATGATCGTCGTCGTAATGAGAATATCCGATTTTCCGTCGTAGAAATTAATCACTGCATTTTCAAGCACGGTCTTATCCATTCTGCCGTGCGCGACGGAAAGTTTTGCTTCGGGCAAAATGCGTTGAATTTGAGCCGCAAAGGTGAAGATGCTCTCCACTTTATTGTAGAGAATAAATACCTGCCCCCCTCGAGACAGCTCGCGAATACAAGCGTCGCGTATCAGCGTCTCCGTCTCCTCGACGACGTACGTCTGTACGGGCAATCGTTCGGAAGGAGGGGTTTGAATGGTGGAAATATCTCGAATCCCCGACAAGGACATATGCAACGTACGAGGAATGGGGGTCGCCGTCATCGTAAGACAATCGACGTTCTTGCGCATATTTTTAATTTTTTCCTTGTGTTCCACCCCAAATCGCTGTTCCTCGTCCAAGACGAGAAGCCCCAAATCCTTAAATTTGACGTCGCCCGAAAGCAAGCGATGAGTACCGATGATAAAATCGACCTTTCCGTCTTCCAAATCGGCAAGGATTTTCGCCTGTTCCTTTGCCGTATTGAAGCGATTGAGGCAAGCAATCCGCACGCCAAACTGCGCGAACCTTGCCGTCGCCGTCTTAAAATGTTGACTGCAAAGCACCGTGCTCGGACACATGAGCGCCGCCTGCTTCCCTGCCAATACGCAAAGGTATACCGCGCGGAACGCCACTTCCGTTTTTCCAAAACCCACGTCACCGCAAAGCAAGCGATCCATCACCTTGGGCGAACACATATCCATCTTGATTTCCGCCACCGAGCTTTCCTGATCGGCAGTCGGTTCGTAGGGAAACGCATCCTCGAATTCCTGCATGAACACTTCGTTGACGGGAAAGGCGTATCCCTTGTTTTCCGAACGCTCCGCATAGAGCCGTTTAAGATCGAACGCAAGCTTTTTCAGCGAGTTTTTCACACGATTTTTCACCCGTTCAAAATCGGCGCCTCCGAGCTTGCTCAAATTCGGGTTGCTATCCCCCACGTATTTGGACAAAACGTCCATACACTCTGCCGGAACGTAGAGCATGTCGCCGTCTTTGTACGACACCGCCACGTACTCCTTCGTGCCGTCCGTCGTTTCGATCTTTTTCATCCCGACGGCTTTGCCGATGCCGTGCGTTTCGTGCACGACGTAATCCCCCACTTCGGGAGCGGAAAACATATCCCCGCGTTTTCTGCGAATGCGCTTGTTTTCACGCGGTTTGGTGTATAAATCCCCCGTACCGATGACCGCCAGTTTCAGTCCGTGCAATACGAACCCCTTATCCAAAGGTTCGTCGAGGATACAAATCCCCTTCAATTCGTCAATCGTTTCGGGCAATCTGACAGTAGAAATATAGGCGTCGGCAAGCTGTTCGCTCATCTTCACCGCGCGTTTTTCGTCTCCGCAGTATAAAAGGACTCGATAGCCACCCTTTTTCCAATTGACAAGGTCGGTAAGAAGAGCCGGGATCCCGTTGAGATATTTGGTGGTCGGCGTTGCCGTAAAGTTGTACGTTTTTAAGGGCTGAAAAAAGAAAGGATTGCCCGTAAACGTCTGCATCGCCACGCGACGAACGCGAGATACGTTTTCCAAAAATTTTTCTCTATCCGCATATTGACGAAGCGTAAACGAAAACGCCTCTCCTCCTGCTTGTAAACGATGAAAACGTTCTTCATGCTCTTTATACAGGGCGTTGAATTTATCCCAAAGCAATTTGCTCTCGTCAAAGATTATCCCCGTATTTTCAGGCAAAACAGAGAAAAAATCGGTGAAATTTTCAAGCAAGGGCGACACAAAAGAATGGTCGAAATTTTCGTCGGAAAGAAGCTCGTCGGCAATCTCCCGAGCACGCGTATAAGATTCCGAAGTTTTGAAACTCTTCACTTCTTTATCCAAAATTGCAGGAATCTTCGCCTTATCTCCTTCCGTCACGACACAATCGGTAGCGGCAAGCACCGTCACTTCCTTCACTCCGTGTAAACGATCCCCCGTTTGAAGATCGTACGGCTTGATTTTCTCCACCGTATCTCCGAAAAAGTCGATGCGGACGGGATGATCCATATTCACGGGATAGATATCGAGAATATCTCCGCGCAGCGCGAATCCCCCCTTGCTCTCCACCTCGAAATTGCGTACGTACCCCATCCGAGTCAACCGTTTCGGCAATTCGGTGAAATCGTAATCTTCCCCCTC
>CAZRAS010000124.1:0-3370 GCA_964598045.1 uncultured Clostridia bacterium
TTTTTCAAGGATTTTAACGCAGTATTCGGCGAAATTCGCCGATCAAAATCGGGTTCGGATTATTCCTATCTAGTATAAGAAACAGATACGTAAGTATATACATACACTCACGTATAAGCGAACGAAGGCTCGAAAAACCGCGTCCGCAAAAGGAGACGCTTATGAAAAACGAACAAAGAATTGAAACCACTTGCGTACAAGGGGGATACACCCCCGGCAACGGCGAACCCCGCCAAATCCCCATCATCCAAAGCACGACATTCAAATACGCAACCAGCGAAGACATGGGCAAGCTTTTCGATCTTGAGGCAAGCGGCTATTTTTATTCCCGCTTGCAAAACCCCACTTGCGACACGGTTGCAGCGAAAATTTGTGCACTCGAAGGAGGCAGTGCGGCGATGCTTCTCTCCTCCGGACAAGCGGCAAACTTCTTTGCCACTTTCAACATCGCAACCGCAGGCGACCATATCATTTCCTCGTCCTCCATTTACGGCGGTACCTACAATCTTTTCGCCGTAACCATGAAAAAGATGGGCATTGAGTTCACCTTCGTATCTCCCGACTGCACGGAAGAAGAGCTGAACGCAGCCTTCCGCCCCAACACCAAAGCGGTGTTCGGCGAAACGATTGCAAACCCTGCTTTGACCGTACTCGACATTGAAAAATTTGCAAAAGCCGCGCACGCACACGGCGTGCCTCTCATCGTGGATAACACGTTCGCCACTCCCGTCAATTGCCGTCCTTTCGAATTCGGCGCAGACATCGTGACGCATTCCACCACCAAATACATGGACGGCCACGGCACGGCAGTCGGCGGCTGTATCGTCGATTCCGGTAAGTTCGACTGGATGGCACATAAGGAGAAATTTCCCGGGCTTTGCACCCCCGACGACAGCTACCACGGTATCACCTATGCGGAAAAATTTGGGATCGGCGGCGCATACATCACCAAAGCAACGGCACAGCTCATGCGTGATTTCGGATGCACCCAATCCCCGCAGAGCGCTTTCTACCTCAACCTTGGTTTGGAAAGTCTCCATGTGCGTATGGAACGCCATTGTCTGAACGCACAAAAGGTGGCGGAATACCTTGAAGCCAACGACAAAATCGGTTGGGTGACCTATCCCGGTTTACCTTCGGATAAATACTACGCGCAAGCACAGAAATATATGCCCAAAGGGACTTGCGGCGTCGTCAGTTTCGGCATAAAGGGAGGCAGAAAAGCGGCGGAAAAATTCATGAAAGCGCTCAAACTCATCGCCATCGAAACGCACGTTGCCGACGCAAGAAGCTGCTGTTTGCACCCTGCAAGCGCAACCCATCGTCAGATGAACGAAGAAGAATTGATTGCAGCCGGCATTTCCGGCGATCTCGTACGCCTTTCCTGCGGAATCGAAAATTACGAAGACTTGATTTCCGACATTAAACAGGCACTCGACACCCTTTAATCGCACCCATCGACGTTTCCGCTAAACGGCATCCGCATTTTGCGCAAACACACAGCTAATTACAAGCCTACTGCCGTAAAAATCTTACGTTGCAGTATTTCTTTCGGAGAAAGAATATGCCTATCAAGATTCCCAACAATTTACCGGCAGTCAAAACGCTGGAAAACGAAAACATCTTCGTCATGACGGAAAATCGTGCAATCATGCAGGATATCCGCCCTTTGCGCATTCTTATTCTCAATCTTATGCCCAAAAAGATCGAGACGGAAACACAGTTCGCAAGACTGCTCGGAAACTCCCCTTTGCAGGTCGAAATGGAACTTATTCATCCCAGCTCTCATCTATCCAAAAACGTCACGGAAGAGCACTTGCTCGCCTTTTATAAAACTTTCGAGCAAATCAAAGACCAAAAATTCGACGGCATGATCATCACGGGTGCCCCCGTAGAGCATCTTCCTTTCGAAGAAGTAGATTATTGGCAAGAACTTTGCGAGATCATGGAATGGAGCAAAACACACGTCCACAGTACCCTCCACGTCTGCTGGGGAGCGCAAGCCGGGCTTTACTATCATTACGGCATTCAAAAGCACCTTATGCCTGCCAAGATGTTCGGGGTTTTTCCTCACACGCTCGACTATCGACGTTCCATTCTATTCCGTGGTTTTGACGACGTGTTCATGGTTCCCCAGTCTCGTCACACGACGGTGTTACGCGAAGATATCGAAAAAATCAAGGAATTGAAGATTCTCGCATCTTCTAAAAAGACGGGTATCTACGCTGTCGCCACCAAGAAAGGAAAACAAATTTTCATTACAGGACATTCGGAATACGATGCGGACACACTTAAAAACGAATACCTTCGAGATCTCTCTCAAGGCAAACCCATCTCCGTCCCCGAAAATTATTTTCCCAATGACGACCCGACAAAGCCGCCGCTCGTCACCTGGCGCGGACACGCACATTTGCTTTTCTCCAACTGGCTGAACTATTTCGTTTATCAAAGTACGCCCTACGACGTCACGAAAGTCAAAGCTCGAAAACAATAACCTTCATAATTTTATCAAGTTTTTTTCGTTCTTTACAGCGCGAAAAACCTTTTTTGAAAATTATTTGAACAATTTTTCAATATCTACTTGACAATTTGTCCTTTCACATATATAATAATAGTATCATCGAAAAGGGAGAGGAAACTATGACTCGTTATTTTGAATATCAGGGATGTCGCTACGACGTCAGAACAGTGGTAAAAATGCAATCCGAGGAAGGCGAAGTGAAAGAAACCGTATTCTTGGGATACGGAAAATTTGAAGATATCAACCCCTACGATCTTTCGGGAAACTATCCCGAAGGCTGGTATCTCAAAGAAATTGTCCACCCTATTTATTATATTGACCCTAAAAATTAATTTTTTAGGTCCATCCTTTTAGATTTATATTCGCTCCATAAGAATGCCGCCGTTGCTTTTTATTAAGCAACGGCGGTCATTTTTCATTTTACACAACGCTTTTCGATTGTGTTGACATATTTTTATTTACACAAATCCTTAACAACCTCTCCCGCCAAAATAAGCCCTACCACGGACGGCACGAACGCAACGCTTCCGGGTACGGATTTTCCGCTCTCTTCGTCCACGATCGGCGAAGGCAAGGGTTCTTCCTTGGAATACACCACTTTCAAATGCTCGATTCCGCGTTTTTTAAGTTCTCTACGCATGACTCTCGCCAACGGACAAACGCTCGTTTTGAAAATGTCCGATACTTCAAATCGAGTAGGATCCAGCTTATTCCCGGCACCCATGGCTGCGATGACGGGCACGTTTGCCTTCTTTGCCTGTTCGACGATGGAAAGTTTTCCATCGTCGAACAGGCTAAGAAGGCAAACGTGCCCGTAATCGCGGCCATGAATCCGATGCCCGGCATCGG
>CAZRAS010000125.1:0-3340 GCA_964598045.1 uncultured Clostridia bacterium
ACAAGTCGTGTGCGATGAACAAAATCGTCAAGCCCAAACGCTCTCTCAAATCGTTCAAAAGATTGATGACCTGTGCCTGAATGGACACGTCGAGTGCGGAAATCGGCTCGTCCGCGATAATCATTTCCGGCTGCATGATGATTGCACGCGCAATCCCGATACGTTGACGTTGGCCGCCCGAAAATTCGTGGGGATAACGATCCGCATGCTCACGTACCAAACCAACCGTTTCCAAAATTTCATACACCTTTTCGTTGATATATTCCTTATCGCGAATACCGTTGATAATCAAGCCTTCGGCGATAATTTCACGTACCGTCATACGAGGATCCAACGAAGCGATCGGGTCTTGGAAGATCATTTGGATTTGCGTGATCAGCTTGCTCTTTTGTGCCGCTTTACGCTTTGCCGCATACTTCTTCTGCAACGCCTTCAAGGCAACTTCGTCACCTGCAAGCGCAGCGGCGCGTTCTTGATATTCCGCATCGATTTCTGCCACGCGCTGTGCCGCATACGCACTGTCGGAATTTTTCACCGAACGGCGTGCCTCACGCGCTTCGCTGCGATTTTTCTCCACAACGGCATACAATTCTTCGTTGATTGCGGCAATCTTTGCATTCAACTCCGCTTTCTTGCCTTCGTCCGTTTCCGTCTTTAATTGACTGCGGATTTCTTTAATTTCCGCAGCGGCTTTCTTTCGAGCTTTGGCGATAGCATCCTTATATGAACGCATACCTGCCCCCACTCTTTGCCCTTTGAAATAGACATTGCCCGAGGTGATATCGTACAACTTGATAATTGATCTGCCCGTCGTGGTTTTACCGCAACCGGACTCGCCTACCAAGCCGAAGACTTCGCCGCGCTTGATCTCGAAGTTAACGTCGTCCACAGCCTTTAACTCCTTTTTGCCCATACGGAAATATTGACAAAGATGCTCAACTTTTAACAAAACTTCATTTTCGCTCATCTCACTGTCCTCCGCGTTCCTTCATACGTTTAATTCTTTCGGTGATTACTTTGGGAACTTCCACCTTCTCCGCATTGGGATGCAACAACCACGTTGCCGCATAGTGCGTAGGCGAAACCTCGAACATGGGTGGCTGCATTTCAAAATCGATTTCCATTGCGTACTTATTTCTATCCGCAAAGGCATCGCCCACAGGGGGATAGATCATGTTCGGCGGAGTACCGGGAATGGCATCCAACTTCTCGTTCGTATCCAAGTCGGGCATAGACGAAAGCAACGCCCACGTATACGGATGACGAGGATCGTAGAAAATATCGTCCGCCGTGCCGTATTCCACAATCTTACCGGCATACATAACGGCAATTCTATCCGCCATGTTTGCAACCACGCCCAAGTCGTGCGTGATGAAAATAATCGAAAGATTACGTTCCTTCTTCAACTTATTGATCAATTCCAAAATTTGCGCCTGAATGGTTACGTCCAACGCCGTCGTAGGCTCGTCGCAAATGAGAATGTCGGGATTTGCCGACAAGGCAATCGCGATAACGATACGCTGACGCATACCGCCGGAAAATTCGAAAGGATACTGTTTATAACGAATTCTCGGTTCGGGAATCCCTACTTCTTCCATCAACTTAATGGCTTTTTCCTTCGCGATACGAGGGGTGAGTTTATACACGACCTGCGAAGCCTTTTCTTTCAAATAATCGACGAGTGTCACGCACGCTTTGTCCAAATCTACCGAGCTTGCGTTCTCCACGTCCGCAGTGAACTTATGAATCACGCGGTCGATAACCGACACAATCGTCTTGATCTGCTTTTCAGGTTCCACGATGAATTTAGGAACGACTTTCCAATCCACCGTCTTGCCCTTGGCAATCAACGCTTCGCGCTTCGCCGTCTGCTTCGCAAAACGAGCTTCTTCCTTCGGATTATTCTTCAAATAGAAGAAGTATTTCTCCACTTCACGTTCCAAGGCACCGCCGAAGGTATAGGCGATGTTGTCTTTGATCACGTCCAAAGGATTGATCGCGGCACGCACCGCTTTATTCACCGCTTTACACGTCTCGTGTGCAGTCTTTTCGTCAAATCCGCCCTTCGAGAAGAAGTCCTTCGTTCTCTCCAACGACACGAGCGCCGCACGCTTGTGATCCAAGGTCTGTGCGAAGGAATATTCCACGGCAGCCTTTTCCATCGCCAAGAACTCGATCATGAAATCTTCCTGCAGGAAAGCATATGCTTTCTCGTTTGCCTCTTCCGCCGGCATCGTGCTGAAATCCGCCTCGGGATTTTTGTACACGTAATATCCGATTCTGAAGAAGTTATACGGCGTCTGCGCGATCATGCGTTCCAGCAACGCCTTCACACCTTGACAGGTCTCGACGATGTTCGCGTCCACGTCCTGCGTGCCCGTACCCTTGCCGATGAGCTTCTTCACAATGTCCTGCAACGTCACTTTCTCTTTCTCGACACGGATCGCCGCATCCACGCGTGCGATACATTCGTCCAATTCACGCTTGTATTGCGACACGAAATACTCGTTGTCCATGCTCTTCAATTTATGGGAAATCGTGTTCAACGTCGCCGTCAAATCGACTTTCTGTTTCTTGTCGACCAAGAAAAGGAAATCGTCCATAACAGCGATCAATTCTTCCGCCGTATTCTTCGCGTTGTTGTAATCGTTTTCAAGGGTGATTGCCTTGATGTTGAAGGCGTCAAACGTCTTAATCGTCGTCTGAATTTTCTGTTCGTACGCCTCGTTGAGCGCACCCTTACTTTCGGCAGCCTCTTTCATCTTTTCGGACAAATTGGCAAGCATACCGTTGAATGTCTTACGTCCTTCTTTACGATTCGCTTTGTTTTTCAAAAGCATTGCTTCGGTAATCTGGTTGCCCGTTCTCATAATGGGATCGAGCGCAGAAAGCGGATCCTGGAAGACCATGGCGATTTTATCGCCGCGGAGCTTGTGCATTTCCTCTTCGGGAATACGCAACAAGTCCTGTCCGTCGTACAAAATTTCGCCCTTTTCCACGATTGCGTTTGCTGCGGAAATGCCGATGATTGCCTTATTCGTAACCGATTTTCCCGAGCCGGACTCGCCTACGATCGCCAACGTTTCCCCCTTGTACAAATCAAAGGAAATATCGCGCACCGCTTGCACTTTCCCGGCTTGCGTGCGGAAAGAGATCACCAAATCTTTAACTTCTAATTTCTTTTCCATATCAATCCTCCGCACCGCGCAACGACGGGTTAAATGCGTCGCGCAAACCGTTGCCGAACAAGTTAAATGCCAACAACAAGAATGCCAAATAAACGGCAGGGAACATAGCAATATGCGGGAAACCTGCTTTCAACGCCGCTTGACCGTCGGCA
>CAZRAS010000126.1:0-3290 GCA_964598045.1 uncultured Clostridia bacterium
ACAGGTAGCTTGTCATAGCTCATGGGCACGGTCATTTGATTTTCAAAACCGTCCTGCGGGTCAAGGACAATTTCGGGAGCGGTATAGTCCAATAGAACGGTATAGGTTCCGATCACATCAATACCCAGCGTACCCAACAATTTTAATTCCGGCATGATTGTTTTCAAAACATTTTCCACATACATCAAGTCCATAATCAACACGGGCAAGTCCGACTTTTCAATATCGGAGATTTTCAAAGTATTCAAAACGCCTTTATCGGCGGTGTCTTCTTTTACTTCCTCCGAAAATTTGGCAATGTCAATACTTTCTCCCTCCAGTTCGGGGAAATACGCCTTGTTGACAGTAGTCTGCATCGCACCTGTATCAAATGCAAAAAATCCAGCTTGTCCGTTTGCCGTAGCTGGGACAAGGATAATTCCGCTTATGAGTTTATAGGGTATCTTAATCATAATTCCTCCCGCAGTAACAAAATATCCACTACACAATTTCATGATAACTATTTTTCACCTTTTCTTACACTCTTATAAACATTTATCAGCAGCATCCAAACACCTTTTTGCTAAAAAATTTCCGACGTCGTCGACGTCGGAATAACAGTATTCATAAATAGACAATTCTATCGACTCTTTTCAAAAAAGCTTCGTTATCTTCTTCTTATAAAAGTATGGACGCATACCTGCCCCCTTCGTCGGGGAAAATCGTAAGAATCTTTTTCTCTCTATTTTCCATGCGTTTCCCGATTATCGTCGCAGCTTGCGCCGCAGCCCCCGAAGAGATCCCCACGAAACAATCAAATTCACTTTGCAATCGTTTCGCCATAGCAAACGAATCCTCATCCGACACCGTCACGACCTCGTCATAGATTGTTCGATCAAGCACGGTCGGAACGAAATTTGCACCGATGCCCTGAATTCCGTGCATACCTCCGATCCCTTTAGATAGCAAAGGTGACCTACTCGGCTCAACTGCCACGACTTTACAAGCAGGATTACATTCTTTGAGATACTTGCCAATACCCGTTAGCGTACCGCCCGTTCCTACGCACGCAACGAAGATATCTACGGTGCCGCTCGTCTGTTCCCAAATTTCTCTCGCCGTCGTTTGATAATGTACTTTCCAACAAACAGGATTGTTAAACTGATCGGCAAGGATACTGTTCGGCGTATCTTTCACAATTTCTTTTGCCCGTTCTACCGCACCTTGCATCCCTTGTTTTCCGTTCGTCAACACGACCTCACCCCCGTATTTTTCCACGAGGGCACGCCGTTCCATACTCATGCTGTCCGGCATGACGATGATCGCACGATATCCTTTTTCTCTTGCAACGTAAGCCAGCCCGATGCCCGTATTGCCCGACGTCGCCTCCACAACCGTTCCTCCTGCTTGCAACAATCCGCGCATCTCTGCGTCCTCGATAATCGCAGACGCCACCCGATCCTTAATCGATCCGGCAGGATTTTTTCCCTCTTCTTTGGCAAAGATAGAAATCCCGTCGATCACCAATCTTCTAAGCGGTGTATTTCCAATGGTAAGCAAATACATACCCCCCTTCATTTTCTAAAAATTCAAAATATCCACAGGATCGTCGACAAAACGTTTTTCACCATATTCTTGTAAAAATTCCCTATCTCGAAATCCCCAAGTCACGCATAAACAATCCACGCCTGCATTGCGCGCCGTCTGCACGTCCACCTCGGAATCCCCGACGTACAGCGTATCCTCTCTCGCCGAGTCGAGCGCCTTCATCACGGTAAACAAAGAATCGGGAGCAGGTTTTTTGCGAATCCCCGCCGCCTCGTTTTCTCCCACCGCCATCAACAACAAATCGGGAAAATATTCTTCCGCCAACTTTTTCACGGCAAAATCCGCCTTATTGGAAAGTACTGCTGTCTTGGTTCCTCGCTTGCGCAACGCTTCCAAAAGAGGTAAAATTCCCTCGTAAGGTTTCGTTTTTTCCGCACAATGCTCGCCATAGTATTGCTTAAACACTTCCAAAGCTTCATCCAACAAATCGACTCGTTCCCCAAGTGCTCGTTCCATGAGTTTTTTTATTCCGTTCCCGACAAAAGAACGAACTTCCTCACGCGTACGCACGGGTTGCCCGAACGTATGCAAAGCCGCATTCGTCGCACTCGTTAAATCGTCGAGAGTATCCAAAAGCGTTCCGTCCAAATCAAAGATAATCGTCTTATACATGGTATGTCCGTTTTTAAGTTATTATGACAAAATCGACTTAATCGTCTGAATGGCTTCCACGCGATTTTCGCTCTTTGTCTTTTCGTAAATGGAAGAAATATAATTTCTCGTCGTTCCCTCGGAGAGCTTAAGCGCAATAGAAATCTGACGGTTGGTAAACCCTTCGTACATCATAAGCGCCACTTCGACTTCTCTATCGGACATCTTGAAAGCGCGCGTCAAGCGAATTTCCCGATCTGCTGCAACGTGTTTTGCCGCGTCGGCAATTCGGCGAGCAATCTTCGCCGGCAGAATGGTATCTCCGTGATAGGCGTTTTTCACAGCGCTTATCAAGGCATCCCCGCCGATATCCTTTAAAAGATAACCGCACGCCCCGTCGTTGATCGCATTCAAAATATAATCGCTATCGTCAAAGGTCGTTAAAATAAGCACTTTCGTATCCGGGTATTCCGATTTAATACGGCTCGTTGCCACCAGTCCGTTCATATTCGGCATACGAATATCGAGCAACACCACGTCCGGAACGTTCCCTTTCATCTTTCCCAACGCGTCCGCGCCGTCGGAAGCCATTCCTAACACGTCAAGCTGTCCGTCCGTTCTAAGGATATCCGCGACCTCCGCCGCCAACTCTTGTTGATCGTCCACGACCAACACTTTAATTTTTTTCTCTTCCATAACTTATACCTCCGCATCCATAGGAATGGTAATATGAATTTCAAACCCCTCTTCGGGTTCCGAATAGAATTGCACATCTCCGCCCAAGGAGATCGCGCGTTCACGCATGGAATTGAGCCCGTAACCAAGTATCCACTCCTCGCCGCTCATTCCTTTTCCGTTATCCGAGAGCAAGAAATATGCCTTCCCGTTCTCTTCTTTCAATTCAAACCAAAACGCCGTCGCATTGCCATGTCGAAGACCGTTGGATATCCCCTCGCGCAACGCATTGCAAAGAAATCGACTCTTAGAAAAAGACAATACCATGTCTGCGATTTCCGAACGGATACGAATGCCCGTTCCGTCCGTAGACTCATGTACGATACCCTCAAGCGTCGTCTTAAGCGTCGCCCCTTCCGTCATCCCCGATAAGAGAT
>CAZRAS010000127.1:0-3282 GCA_964598045.1 uncultured Clostridia bacterium
TTTCCGCCGCGTGTAAACTGCCCGTTTCCAACAATTTCTGTCCCTCGTTACAGGCACTTTCATACGCCTCTTTGCGACGACGTAACGCATCCGCCTTTTCCTTTCGGACACGCTCTGCTTCTTCGGGAGACAGATCCACGAGGTCTTCGTCATCCCCTTCGCCGTACACGACGGGCATAGAATACTCCTCGTTCTCGCTTTCCTCTTCGTCGGGAAGAATCACGGAAATTTCCTCGCCCGCCGTTTGCGCCTCTTCTTCCGTTTCGGGCGCAAGCTCATCCTCCACGTCCACGTATCCGTCCTTCGTCTTCTTCAAACGAATACCTCTGCCGAATTCATCGTCTACAATTCTTTCTTCCATAATATTTTCCCTTTATTCCTTTGCATCATCTATTTCATCCTGCGACAAGCAGAATGGATTTCTAAAATGAAATTGCCCTTTGCCTTTTATTTTTTCCGTTTTTTGATAGTCGGGGGTCAGCGTTGAAACCACGTACGCGCGACTTTTCCCTTTATATCGACTCTGTGCCCATTCGCACAATTCCTTGCAGTCGAACATTGCCGCCACGCCGCTGCCGGAACCTGTCATCGTCACACCCAACGGCGAAAAGGACAATCCCTCTTCTCTTGCCTGTCGCACATTAGGATTGAGATGCAAGGCAGGAACAAAAAGATCGTTCATCAAATACCTACCACCCTCTTCCAAATCATTTTTTTGCAATGCGGCAATCAGCGCATCCGTCTGATTTTCTCGCCACTCCAAAGTGCGAGGAAGCTCGTCATACTTTTGATAGCAAGCTTTCGACGAAACACCCCCTTGGGGAATCAACAATAAAAAGTGGAGTTTATTCGTAAGTTCGAGAAGAGTCACTTTCTCCCCTCTGCCTTGCATTCGAGCAAAACCACCCGACAGCATATAGCCCGTATCGCTACCTAAACAATCCGCAAGCTCTTTGAGTTTGTCTCTATCCTTCACGCCATACAGCTGCGCCATTCCGTTGAGCGCCCCTGCCGCATCCGCGGACGAGCCACCCATGCCTGCATTCATCGGAATATTTTTATATACGACAATATCCGCGCCACTCGTGCCGAACCTCTCGGAGAAAAGCTCTGCCGCCTTTAACGCAACGTTTGCCTCGGGGGGAATACATTCGCTTCCCATCCCTTTCATCGTGACGGAAGACAGCTTATCCTTGCGTCTTTTTAACAGGATAAGATCGAACACGTCCACGCTCGTCACGAGGGAGTCGAGCTGATGATACCCGTCTTTTACCCCCGAAATTTCCAGCGTCAGATTGAGTTTTGCATACGATTTGATTTTGATTACGTTCATATCAACCTTACGGACGCCGATTGCAGGGCACGGTTTATTTCAAAAGCGGCGAGGAACCCTCGCCGCTCCGATCCTTCTTTTCTTATTGTAACACATTTTTTCGGAAATTTCAATATCTTACGGAGGTTTTTCCCCTTTCTTTTTAATAATTTTTGAAATTTTTCCCGTATTTTCACTTTATCTGTCGATAAACAAAGATTCGCTCGCCGTTTTTAAGCGGAAATTGCAAATCGGGATTGCTTTTTGCCAAATCCTCCGGCACACAATTAAGCCGTTTGGACACCTGCCATAAATCCTCGCCCGCCTCCGTCATAAACACGGAAAATCCGCTGTCGTTTTCGGGATATTCCTCCCCCACCGTTACCTCGGAAACATATGTCCATTCCCGCGCTTCGTAAACACGGAAGGAAAGCTTGAGTGTGCATTCGGCTTCCGTTTCTCCACTCTTTTTTCGGCGAATATTGAGTCCGCACACCGCGCAATCCGCTTCAACCCCCTCTCCGTTTACCTCCACAGGAAAAACGAACGGCAAGGTCAGTGTCGCAGAACGATGGCTCCCGTCCGCACCGAGCATGAATACTTCGGCAAGAATCGCACCTTCCGCCTCCATACCGCGTTCTCCCTTCTTCACGACAACTTCCGCTCGCGGAAGAACGGCAGCTTGCAGGGTATATTCTCCGTCCACTGCAGGAGAAAGCACCGCACTACCGCTCACTCTCTCCACTCCCTTTATTTGCCTCGTTAAATACATACCCCCTTCATTTTCCGTTTTAAGAGCAAGTTGCGAGGACAGTGAAAATCCGTCTTCTGCCACGGAAATCTCGTCTTTGACCACAAGATAACACTCCGCCGCAAGACGATAAGACAGGACGACGCGACTGATTCCTTTCTCCTCATCTACGTCTGCGGTGAGGCGAGCAAATTTGACAAATACCCTCGCCCCGGCAGTTACGTTGCCGAACGCCTCTTCACTCGGCACGGAAACTCGAAAAGGAATAAGACGTTCGTACGAGCAAACGGATTCGTCACTCCTTAACACGCAGACATGAAGGTTAATCTCCCCATCCACATCCACTTGACCGTTGCTCACACCCACCCGTTGTACTACGGCAGTTTCACTGTGCAAGAGGATATCGCCGATATAGTCGGTATCAAACTCGTCTTCCCCTTCCACTTCACCGCTTACCGCCACCGTTTTGGAAACGGCTATTCTCCCTTTCTTTACAATCATGTCCTCACCGCCGAGCAAATAATCGATATGCTTAGCACCGTAAACCGTAATCGCCCCGTCCACCACGACGGAAATATACAAACCCGAACCTTCCCGACGCCAGTTGACGTTGTCGGACAAAAGATTAACTTTTGCAAAACACGAAGGGGACACTTCACGCCCTTCCGCTTTATGGAAGAACTCCGCACCGCGCTCTGCGCGACAGATTTTCTTTTCTCCGTCCTCATACACGATAGACAAAATAACCTTGCCGCCGTATTGCACTTCCCCGTCCGCGCATATCGAATCCCCGGGAACAGCCTGCGCGCGAATCGCAAGTACGCTGCTGATTTCACTCCCCGGAAGCCTGCATTCGACGATGGATTGACTTTTCAAACGACAAATCTCCCCGACGTAACGGTATGTTTCAAACTGTGGTTTTACCATTTTTTTTTATTCCTCTCTTCTTTTTTGTCTGCTTATAGGTATGCGTCCGACAAAAAAGAAAGAACCGTTTTGCATAATTTTTCCATATTTCGGGAAAACTATACGATATAGGACGCGGAGGTTCCCCACTATGATCAAACCAACCAAAAATATCAAAGACGTCAAACAAATGGTACGAAGTTGTTCGGCGCAACGAGTCGCCGTCAAAGTAAATCTCGGACGAAACCGCAGCATGAGCTATTCAGGTGTGCTTTCGGGCGTATATCCCGCCCTCTTCACCGTCAAGCCAGAC
>CAZRAS010000128.1:0-3277 GCA_964598045.1 uncultured Clostridia bacterium
TTTTACGGTAATAATAGTTCGTACTTCCGCTTGCGGTTTTATGCGTAAACCCTACGACTCCGCTCGCCCCGTACATATACCAGAGCTCATAACTGTTCGTTTCCGTTACTGCAAAATTCGAATCGCATCGGTAATCGTTTTTTCAAACGCTTCCTTGCCGTATTTATCCACTTCGGCTTTATTCTTTTCGCCGTGCGTCAAACACCCGGCACCGCCGATACATCCGCCTACACATGCCATCCCCTCGATGAAGTTGGCATCCAGTACTCCTTTACTCTTTTTCAGCAAAGCAATTTTACAAGCTTCGATTCCGTCGCACGGACAAGCTTTCAAATCGAAATCAAGCCCCTGTTCCTTCAACGCCTGCGAAATAGCATCGGAAAGACCGCCCGAACGGGCAAAAATTCTGCCGAAATAGGAAGCGTTATCCAAAACGTCCTCGTCAAGCGTGGTGATGTCTACGTCCTTACTGTCAAAGAGCGCTTGCAATTCTTCAAATGTCAACACTGCGTCGATATACGGTTTCACGCTCTCCTTCGCAGCCTCCGCCTTTTTCGCAGTGCAAGGACCAATAAACACTACTTTCGCATTCGGTGTCGTATCTTTGATATACTTCGCGATCGTCGCCATCGGAGACAAATTATGCGATACGTATTCCTTCATAGCAGGGAAGTTCTTCTCGATAAATTCCACGAACGCAGGGCAACACGAGCTGGTCAAAAATCCTTTCTCTACGAGCTCTTTCGACTCAGACGCCGCCACCATGTCTGCGCCGAGTGCCGCTTCGACTACCGTATGGAAGCCGAGTTGCTTAATCCCCGAAATGACCTGCCCGAGCTTTGCGTAGACAAACTGACTGGAAATGGAAGGCGCCACAACGGCGTACATTTTATAATTTTCGCCCCCTTGGCTCTTTTTAAGAAGATCGATCACGTGCAGAATATACGACTTATCCATAATTGCACCGAAGGGACATTGATAGACGCACGCACCGCAAGAAATACACTTATCCTGGTTAATCACGGCTGCTTTGTCTTCGTTTTTGGAGATTGCCTTCACTTTGCAAGCATTTTGACAGGGGCGTTTGCGGCTGACGATTGCCGTATACGGGCACACTTTCGCACAAAGCCCGCACTCAACGCATTTGGACTTATCGATAATTGCCACGTGATTTTTATCGAAAGAAATCGCTCCTTTTTTGCAAACGTCTTCGCAACGATGAGCCAAACAGCCGCGACAAGCGTTGGTAACTTCATAGCCGCCGACCGGGCATTCGTCGCATGCGATATCGATGACGGCAATTGGATTTTTGAAATCCTTATCCCCGCCCATGGAAATTTTCACCATTTCTCCGAGAATCGCCCTTTCTTTATATACGCAACAGCGCATGGTGGGCTGTTTTCCGGGCACAATCTCTTTGGGAATATCCAAAAGGGCGTCATATAAAGTATCCGCCCAGGCGTGCTTCGCCACTTCTCTCAATACTTTGTATTTCAAATATTGTACTTTTGTATCAAATTTTCTCATTGTATCCTCTTAAAAATAACTTACTTGTACTCGCTTTCCCATGGCACGAAGACTCTTGGAAAGTTCCTCGACAAGATTCATCTTGATGTTGAAATTGATAGGCAAATCGGGGTTTTGATGAGCCGGATTCACCGCTCTGCCCACGTAAAAATTGACATCCGTCGCTTCTTCGAAAAGCAATCGACAAATCCTCGACGCACCGTCCTGACGGACTCCCCATTTCTCGTACAGCATATTTTCCTGTAGGTAATCTTTGGCATATTCCACCACCTTGTTGATGGTGACAACCCCTTCCGTCACGAGATCCACCCCTTCGATTTCCGCAATCGGCGGCACGTCGGAGACGACAAAATTCAAGCTGGCGCGCAAGGGCTTACCCAAATATTTGGAAACGAGCGAGGACGTCGTACCGCCACAGACGATATGTTTGCCTGCCTTCCCGAAAAACAAAGACATCATCCGCTCCACATCGTCACGATTGGAGGGCGGTCCGAAAAGAACGTTCATCGGCTCGCGTTTGCGAATACGCACCACGACCGCAGTCGCATCGTCCCCCGGCTTCCCCCCGTACAACTTGTTGCATTCGTCAATCAACATGGTGGACAACGTTTTCGCCGTATATCCGGCATACGAAAGACCTGCCATAAATTGTGCGATATCCTCGATTTTCCACCCGAAATTGTACGCCGTGCCGATACCTGCGTGCGGACAGCCGTCGCTCACCGCCACAATGACGTCCTTTTCTTCCAAACGAATGACCGATTTAAAAATCGTCTTGCCACCCACCGTCATTTCCTGTTTGGGATAGTAAGCAATTTGTCCGTCCTTAATGAGAATGACCTTCGGATTGTCATACTGAATGATTTCCGCCGTCCGATCTTCGATCAAACGAATGATGGTAAAGGTGGAATACGCCACGCCGCGCACCGAACAAACGGGCAACGTCGCCGCAATCGTGGACACGCAATCTTCAAGCTGCAATCCTTCCGAAAGCATCGTAGAAATAATTTTCGAAGTCAGCGTGGAAAGGATACTCGCCTTCACGCCGCTTCCCAACCCGTCCGCAAGCACGATTACGGAAGAATTTCCGTCCTGCTCCACGATATCTACGTGGTCGCCGCACAATTCCTCGCCGTCGTGATTGATACTTTTATAACCGATTTCAGCACACAGCTCTCTCATCGTTCGTCACCTATCGACTCCTTAAGCTTGGTTAAAGCGATCTTAGTTTCTGCCGCCGTTTCCCCGAGCAAGGAAGCGATTTCCTGCACGATGCGCATTTGCTTTTCCACCACGCGGTCTGCCGTTTGCACCGTTTGACGACTGAACGCCTCTTTTTGTCGGCGTTCCTTTTCCTCGTCGGTGACGTCTCGCAATATACAAACGATGAGTTTATACTCTCGATCATAGACAATCGTTTGCTCCACATAGCGCTCGTATTCAGCCAGATACACCCGTCTGCCACGCATTCCCATGCCCGTCGATTTCACTCTTTCAAAGGGGGCAGGATCGAGAATACGTTCCACAGGACACCCGAGCACGTCCGATTGCGCGCGTATATTCATAATTCTGCGTGCCGATTCGTTGATTTGCTGCACCTCCAGATTTTCGTTCAATACGAACAACCCGTTGGGCGTGTTTTTGACAATCGTATCGGAGAAACTTTCCGCCTTCTCCTTCAAAACAGGCAGGCACGTCGAAACGTCCGCCTTTCCCTGACAGATGGCAATCGCCTTTTCGCGGCAGGTAT
>CAZRAS010000129.1:0-3272 GCA_964598045.1 uncultured Clostridia bacterium
CTTAATCTGATCGAGCAAGTTATCGTCCTTGCTCTCGTCGGGACAGCAAGCCGTCATCTGCGGCTTTTGCACGACGATAATATGGTTATCTTCATAAAGAATGGTAAAGGGCGTTTCTACTTCTACTTTTTCCGTATTTTCAATTTGCGTCATTGACAAATATACCTCCCGCTCCGCAAGGCAGGGAAATTCCCTCCTCCGTTTTTATGCCCACTTCGTAGGCGTCCACGCTCCCCTTAAAATCTTTCATGGTGAGCTGTAAAATATTTTTTAATACCATCGGTTGCAAGCCCGTCGTATAACTGTTGATGAGCACGAACAAAGGATTATCGCTCAAAACGCCCGTACAAGTCTGTACAAATTCATACAGATCGTTTTCGATCTTCCACATTTCGCCGCCCGGTCCTCTGCCGTACGAAGGAGGATCCATAATGATGGCGTCGTATCGATTTCCCCTTCGAATCTCTCTTTGTACGAATTTCAAGCAATCGTCTACGATATAGCGGATTCCCGTTTCGATACCCGAAAGACGGGCGTTCTCGCCTGCTCGTTCCACCATTCCTTTCGCCGCATCGACGTGCGTAACCTGCGCGCCTGCTTTGGCACAAGCCACCGTCGCCCCACCCGTGTATGCGAACAAATTCAACACCTTGATCGGTCTACCGGCGTTTTTGATGAGCTTTGTCACGTATTCCCAATTCACTGCCTGCTCGGGGAAAAGTCCCGTATGCTTAAAGCCCATGGGCTTGATCTTAAAACGAACGGAAAGCGGCTCGTAGGAGATATTCCACTCGTCGGGAATGGGTTTCAAAATCTTCCAACCGCCCCCTCCCTTCTCGCTGCGCTTGTAGTACGCGTTGAGCTTGGGATAGGCAAACAAATCCGTCTGTGCCGCCCAAATAACCTGCGGATCCGGACGAAGCAAATAAACGTCTTTCCAACGTTCGAGTTTATATCCGTCCCCCGTCGCTATAATCGAATAATCCTTCCAATTTTCGGAAATTTTCATATCCTTTCCTTTTCCTTTCGCCCCCGTTCTCCAACGAACAAGGCGCAATACGACATGATAATACTTATTTATTATACCGCAAAATCCCCCGATTGTAAAGCGTTTTTACCGTTTTTTTTCTCTTTCCGTCCTCCTTTTTTGTGTAACAAGCGTCCGCTTATGATTTTTTTTACTTTTTCCAAAAAATGTTCGGCTTTTTCATTTGTCTTTTTAAAATGAATATGATATAATAGAACCGTTGTGTTTTACCGCTTAACAGAGGGGGGGCAGATTCTATTATGACAAAGAAAAAGAAAAATATATGGAAAATTTCGTATAAAATCGGCGTAACCTTAGCCTATCTCGCTTGCATTCTCGTGCTTTGCATGCAAGCCTTGACGCCGGGGCAGCAATCTTCGGACATCAGCAACGGCGTCGGCGACGTGATAGACGACGTTATGTCGGGCATTCAACAACCGGAAGTGGAATATGTGGCAGTGGACGGATTAACCGTCAATTCCATGGTCATTTCGGGGAAAGCGTATTCCTTTAACGACTTGACGATGCTCGCCAGAAATAAGGGCAAAATTCAATGCACCGTCACGCCCGAAAACGCCACGAATAAGGCGTTGAGCTACTCCTCTTCCGACAAAAACGTTGCAGAGGTATATGCGGACGGCACCGTGCTTGCCAAAAAGAGCGGACAAACGAATATCACCGTCACCTCGAAAGAGAACGAACAATTCACGCAAACGGTGACAATATCGGTGAAAGAGATCGCCGTGGAAGGCATTCGTATTTCCGCCAAAAAGACCTCTATCTACAAGGGAGATTCTTTGGGGTTGGATATTACGTACACCCCTTCCAACGCAACCGAACGGGCTGTGACTTGGACGTCCTCGGACGCGAGCGTTTTAACCGTCAATGCCTCCGGACAGATCAAGGGCGTCTCCGTCGGTACGGCAACGATCACCGCAACTTCCACAATTCACAATACCCTGACGAGTTCCGTCACCATCACCGTGGAAGAAAAGCCGATCATCTCGCCCGTGCCCGTCACGAGCATCACCCTTTCCCATGACGGCGTCGGATACATAGGAGAAAGCGGAAAGGTCACCGCCGCAGTTTCCCCTTCCGACGCAACGAACAAAAGCCTCGTTTGGTCGAGTTCCGCCCCCGACGTCGCAACCGTCGATCAGAGCGGAAAAGTCACCTATCTTTCGGCAGGAAAAACGACCATTACGGCGAAATCCGCCGCGTACGCGATTGAAGACAGCGTAGAAATCATCGTCAAGGAAGTCCTTTCCAAAACGATTACGTTGGAAATGAAAGACCTCGCGGAGACGGAAAACGGCTATACCATCGTCATCAAGCATTCGGCGACACTCACGGCGACGTTGGACGAGAACGCAACGATACTCGAAGTCGTGTTCACGTCGTCCGATCCCGAAGTGGCGCAAATCCTCCCCGACGGCACGATCGAAGGGGTGAGCGTCGGCAAAACGACCATCACCGCATCCACTTCCTACGACGGGAAAACCGTTTCGGAAAGTTTCGAACTGTCCGTCACCTATCCCCCCTTCAACGAACAATTCGACAACTTCGCCCTCTGGGTGAGAAAGACGTTCGGGCATTTCGGCGCATTCATCATTCTCGGTATCTTTGCCGCACTCACCTATCACACCCTCTTTCCCAAGAGCACGAAAGGCAAATTCGTCGCATTCCTCGTCTGTTTGGCGGCAGGGTTTGCCGTTGCAGGACTTACGGAAATTTTGCAATTGCCTATTTTCACCGAAGACAGATGCTGTTCCTTTGACGACGTGATGTTGGATTTCAGAGGATATTGCTATTCCAGTATGCTCATCTTCAGTTGGAGTTTCCTCGTCAACATTTTCCGTGCTTTCTTCAAGCATAACGGACGGCTCCACTAAACGACAAAAACAAACGAAAAGCTCGAAAGTTTTCACGCTTTCGAGCTTTTTTCAATGCAAGTTTCTTTTACTTTTCCTTTTTTCTGCCGAGCACGTACGCACTTGCAAGAACAATCGTCAAGGAGATCGGGCTGATCACCGTAGACATACAGCTAAAAAGAGGCCGTTTGATCAAATCCGTATTGCCCGTATTCGAACGAGGGATCTTTTCCGCCTCCAAAAAACCGCAAATCGTACAGGTGTGACTGCGCACGCCGTCCTTTTCCTCCGTCGGCTCGCGAACGATCGTCCATTCGCCGAAAACGTGTTCGCATTCGCTGCCGCCGACGTCACCGTCCTCCGCATTGCCCGAA
>CAZRAS010000130.1:0-3204 GCA_964598045.1 uncultured Clostridia bacterium
CCGCAGAACAACCAAACGGTTTTTCAAGGATTTTAACGCAGTATTCGGCGAAATTTTCCGATCAAAATCGGGTTCGGATTATTCCTATCTAGTATCGATTGCGTCTATTTATCCGACGATCGAAAAAATCAAAAGGGTTGATAATATTGACTGAACATATCAAAAAACAGGTCTTCGCGAATCTCGTTATATCTCTTTACGCACATAGCGTCAATATGGTCTGCCATGAGCAACGTTGCAAACATGACCATGAGTCCCACCACCAAAGCAAATATGCCAAGCGACGATTGAAGATAATTGATAAGATAGCCCAAGGCTAAACTCTTGCATCCGCTAAAATCAGCCGATTCGCAAACGCCGACGATTCTTTCCTGCGGCAATCTGAATTCTCCCGCCATCGTAGATTCGTTGGCATCCCCTCGCAACGTGTACAGAATGGTTCCGTCCGCAGCATAATCGATCTCGATAAGTCTATGAACGACGGTAACGTTTTCCCCGTCCGCATTTTTCATCGTAAAGGCAACCACGTCCCCGACCTGCAAGCCGTCGATATGCTTCTGTTTCTTGGAAATGACAAGGAAGGAACACCTCGAAATACGGTTCTCCTCGCCTGCCTTCCCGCACTCTTCCAAGAAGGAACGATTATTCTCGTGCACGGTCTCCATGGACTCCGTCTGAATGGTGATCATGGTGTAATCGCCGAGCCAAACGTGATTGGAATCGACGACGTACATATTGGAAATAAAGATGAAAAGCACGATGCCCAAAAGGATGCCGTAACGAAACGCTATGGCAAAATTCTGTAACCCTTTCGCACGTTTTTCCTGCTGCTCGATACAAACCGACGCACTCTGCGCGCTTTTATGGTGCTTGCGTATCCTCTTTAATTCCGCCTTGACCTCATGATAGATTTTCTCGTCCTCGAGGCCGCCCGAAATAATTCTCTTTTGTGCTGTAAAATATAAAATTGCCAGAGTGATAAATGCTACAGCAACAAATACCACTACAAAAAAACCGACAAGATTATACATTGTAGTTAAATCGTTCATTGTTATATTACCTAGCATAATTGCATTTTACTCTGGCAATTATTATTCTTCTTTATTTTTTATCGGATAAAACCGTTAGTTTGTTTTGCCGACAACCTCTGCCGTATATACTACGGAAATCGTGCTTTGATCAACAATAGCTGCAAAATCTCTATATTCCGTAAGATTAGCAGGTTCTGTTTCATATGTAATTGTTACCTTTGTCCAATCGAACTCATTTGCAGTCGTCGAAGTAAAGTAAATAATAGCATCACCCTCTTCATTCGTACTTGTCGATTTCCCGAAACCGTCATTGGAAGTTGTAATATCGATATAGTCTGCAAGTTTCGAAGAAACCGTAATAGCAACCGTGAATTTAACTTCCATGTTATCTTCGATATCGGTGGTGTCCAAATCATAGCTTGCAACTGTTTTCGCACCGTCTGCAAAATTGATGGTGATTGCATTGGAAGAACCACCAAGATTCCAACCATCAGGTTTGCGTTCGCTCGTCTGGTCGAAGTTAATGCCGAATGTATCCGCCACAGTGATATCACCCACGTTTACCGCTTGTTCTACCGAAAGATCGATCTTGGATTGATTCTCCGTTTTCTTATACTGGAACACCCAAAGTGCAAAGCCGGAGCTGATAACGGCGATCGTGCAGAGCATTGCGAGTACGCTTCCCAAAAATCTTTTTGTTCTCATTTTTTGTACCTCTCTAAATTATTTTTTAAATTGCCAAGCAATTTTTTACAAAATCAGGCAGCCGCTCTTACGATAGGTCGGAGATTAAAAAAAGAGCAGAAGTAAACTCTGCTCTACTAACATCATGGAAAAGAAACATAACGCCACGTGCTTTCAAATAAGCATTTTCAAAGCGCCAACGATTCCACCTCCGTATAAATGAAAAAAGAGCTGCGGGGTTTCCTCAAGCTCTAAGGGGTTTCCTCAAGCTCTAAGGGGTTTCCTCAAGCTCTAAGTAAATACATTTTCTATTATATAGGATAGCACCTTTATCGAGGGTTGTCAAGCTTTTTTTCAGTCTTTTTCCGGTTTTTTTAATATTTTTTTTGAGTTTTTAATATTTTTTTTGAGTTTTTAATATTTTTTTGAGCTTTACTCAAATTCAGAAACTCTCTTATTTTTTACAACCTCGCAAAGGAATATAATCGCGATATTACGCAATCTTCTTTTGACAAATTTTGCATTGGCATGCATACTTACTGTCATCCGTATAAATCAATTCGGTGATACTGTCTGCGACAATCATTCCCGCGCGAGGATTTTTAACCGACAGAATATTTCCGTGTACAGTCGCTTCCACCTCCGAATATTCAAAAGAAAAGTCCGTCCCTTCCATTTCGCAATCGATAAGTTTTAAGCCTTTGCAATAGCAAAGCGGCTGCGTTCCGATAATTTTGCAGTTGATCAACGTCAGATTTTCCGAATACCACGCCAGATATTCCCCTTTCACGACGCTGTTTTTCACCGTTACGTTTTTGGAATGCCAAAAAGCGTCCTTCGTGTCGAGCACGCTGTTTTCAATCGTTACGTTTTCCACATACTGGAAGGAATACTTGCCTTTGAATTTGACGTGATCCATTTTGATATCCGAAGCCATTAAAAAGACGTATTCGCTTTCCAATTCTCCTCCCGTCACGACGATATCGTGACTTCTCCAACCGAATTCGGGCGAAAAAATTTTCGTATCATGAATTTGAATATGATTACATTCCCGAAGCGCTTTTATGCCGAGCAAGTTGGACTGATTGACCGTGAGATGATTCGTATACCAAAGAGCCGCACGACATTTATCCGTCATGGTAACGTCGAACAGCTCCACCCCGTCATCATGCCATAACGGATAACGCAAATTCATAAAACAACTTTCAAGTTTTATATCGGTAGCCTCTTTCAAAGCGGATTCCCCGTCCTCGACTCCGTCAAACGTACAATTTTTGAGACAAAGTTCGTTTACCCCATATAAATCCCTTTCATGGGGAAAATTTTGATTTTCAATTACTTTCATTTTTTCTTACCTTTTTGATTTTTTTCAAACATTTCAACATTTACTTCCAAATCGTCCTTCACTCTTTCCTTGACAAAAGAACCACCGTTTCGACCGTACTTTCTTTGTCAAGGTAAATTGTGTCGCTTTCTCTATCTCCGTATT
>CAZRAS010000131.1:0-1740 GCA_964598045.1 uncultured Clostridia bacterium
CTTCCCATGCCCTTGAATGAGGATGTGGCGACAAAGATTTTGGGCGGTGCCGAGAGAATTACTTGTCGTCCTGCCGACCTTCTCGAGCCTGAATATGAAAACCTGAAGAAGAAGGTGATCGAGCTTGGTTATTACGAGAAGGAAGAAGACGTGCTTTCCTATGCACTCTTTGAACAGGTGGCTGAAAACTTCTTCAAGTGGAGAGATGCACAGAAAAGGGGTGTAGATCGAGATCTTGCAAAAACGGACGTTTATCCCGTTTGATATAAAGTGAAACAATTTACGTGAAACACAGTTTTACGCAACCGAAAAATCGGTTGCGTAAAATTTATGTAACGGATTCGTTGATATCACGAAAAAAGAGCGGGTTAGAAAAAAACAAATGCGGATATCATACAAAATTAGAACACTGCTTTCAAATCGTGAAACTTTTAACATGAAACAATTTAATTACATTCTTTAAAAAGGGGAATGTTCATAGAAAAATAAGGGAAAACATATGAAAAGAATATGTGTAATCGGAGGCGGCGCAGCCGGATTGATGGCGGCATATGCAGCTGCGGAAAACGGACATCAAGTGCAATTGTTTGAGAAGAATGAGAAACTTGGTAAAAAAATATACATTACGGGAAAAGGGCGGTGTAATTTCACCAACGACTGTTCTCCGGACGATTTTTTACAGAATGTCGTAAGGGGAAAGAAATTTTTAACCGGCGTTATTTATGCATTTCCTCCTCAAAGAACAATCGAATTCTTTGAAAAATACGGACTTTCGGTAAAAGTGGAACGAGGAAACCGAGCGTTTCCCGTCTCCGACCATGCTAGTGACGTTACAAAAACGTTGGAAAGAGCGTGCAAATCGGTAGGGGTAGAGCTCTGTTTGAATGAAAAAGTGCTTAAAATACAGCGTATTATGCCTGAGACAATACCTATGTCAGGCATAGCAGATAGTGATACGTCAAACATAATACCTATGTCACGCATAATAATTACAACGCAAAAAAGAGATTATGAATTCGACGAAGTGATTATTTCTACGGGTGGAGTAAGCTATCCTTCTACGGGTTCCACGGGAGACGGGCATGCGTTTGCGAGGGAATTGGGACTTTCCGTCACCGACTTGAAAAGCGGGCTTTGCGCTTTGAATTTGGAAGGGAATTGGTTCAAAGATTTGCAGGGATTGGCATTGAAAAACGTCACTTTTTCCGTGAAAAACGGCAATAAAACGGTCTATGAGGAGTTCGGGGAAATGTTGTTTACCCATTTCGGAATCTCGGGACCCATCGTGCTTTCCGCTTCGTCGATCATCAATCGTTTGACTCTTTCTTCTTTGGCGGCAACGATCGATTTGAAGCCTGCGTTGGACGAGCAGACGTTGGATAAGCGTTTGCTTCGTGATTTCGATAAGTATAAAAATAAGCAAATTTCAAACGCGTTGGTGGAGTTATTGCCTCAAAAACTTATTCCGATCGTCTTATCGTTTGCAGGGATTTCTGCGACAAAGTCGGTCAACGTGCTCTCGAAAGAGGAACGCGGAAGATTGGTTAAGACGTTGAAAGGGTTGCCGATCAAGATCCGTTCGTTACGCGGATTCGAGGAGGCGATTATTACTTCGGGCGGAGTGGACTTGTTGGAAATTAACCCCAAAACGATGGAGTGCAAGAAGGTGAAGGGGATTCGTTTTTGCGGCGAAGTACTCGACGCGGACGCCTTTACGGGCGGGTTTAACTTACAAATTGC
>CAZRAS010000131.1:1750-3174 GCA_964598045.1 uncultured Clostridia bacterium
ACCGGATACGCTGCCGGGAAAAGTATTCAAGATTAAACGCGTTGATTTTCTTCGTTGATTTTTAGCAGGCGTCGTCAAGGACTTGACGAAAAGATTTATTTTTGTTATAATAATAAAAAATGTAATATAGAAAATTAAGAAATGAAGAGGAAGATATGACGATTATTCGTGGCGCTACGACAATCGATACAGATTGTAAAGAGGAAATTTCCGCTGCCGTTCAAGAGCTTTTGGATGGGATTTTTTCTGTAAATAATTTGAAAAAGGATGAAGTTAAGGGATTTCTATTCTCCTTGACGACGGATATTCATTCCTATCACCCGGCAAAAGCGGCAAGGGAGTGCGGTTACGATTTCGCCCCTTTGTTTGCGGCGATCGAACCCGAAATTCAAGGGGCGCTTCCTTTGTGTATTCGGCTGATGTTGTTTACGGAAAAAGAGGGGAATGCGCGTCATGTATATCTAAAAGGAGCAAAGGTGTTGAGAAAGGATATCTCTGAAATTTTGAATATTGCCTTGGACGGACCTGCCGGGAGCGGCAAGAGTACGATTGCCAAGATTATTGCTAAGGATTATAATATCTTATATTTGGATACGGGCGCTATGTATCGAGCATGCGGTTTGAAAGCGTTGCAATCGGGCGTTGATTTGAAAGACGAAAAAGCCGTTGAAGAAATGCTGTCATCCTTGAATTTGAAGGTGGAATATCGCGACGGAAAGCAATGTACGATTCTCGACGGGGAGGACGTATCTTCGGCGATCCGTGAAAATGCGGTTTCGATGGCAGCTTCGAATATTTCCGCTCACGCTTGCGTTCGTAGAAAAATGGTGGAAATGCAACGGGAAATCGCAAAGGGGATGTCCTGCGTTTTGGACGGAAGGGATATCGGATCGGTTGTTTTGCCTGACGCAAAATATAAATTTTTTATCACGGCGGATAGTCGCGTTCGCGCGCAAAGAAGATTCGACGAACTCTCCGCTCGCGGAGAAAAGGTGGATTTTGAGAAATTACATACGGAAATCGTTGCTCGCGATAAACAGGACAGCGAGCGAGAATTTGCCCCCTTATGTTGCGCGGAAGATGCCGTGGTGGTCGATACTTCATCCATGAGCGTGGAGGAAGTCGTCGCGAAAATCAAAGGCACCATTCAGGCAGCCATATAAATCATATAAATAGATAATCGTATAAATAGATAATCGTAACGTAATAGAAAAATTAGTACAACGAAAAGAGGAAAATATTATGGAAGAAAACAAATCGAAAGCAACTCCGAAAAAAAAGAAGAGTAAACCGATCACGGTGAAAGCGAATAAAAAGGGAAAACATATCAATCCGTTTATGAACGTTTTGCGTTGTTTTGCGATCCCCGCGTATTCGCTCGTGAAGCCGTTCCGCTTTTACGGAGAAAAGAAAGTGCCGGAAGG
>CAZRAS010000132.1:0-3173 GCA_964598045.1 uncultured Clostridia bacterium
GGGATTTTATATCGCAATCGTCGGCGTCGCGCTGTACGGACTTTCCACGTTGTTTGCGTTGGTGACGTTGCCTGTGGAGTTGAATGCAAGCAGACGTGCCAAGAAGATGCTTTTGGCGGAGGGAATTTTGACGGAAGAAGAAATTCCTTATGCCGACAAGATGTTGGATGCGGCGGCGAATACCTATCTTGCCTCGTTGATGACCTCTCTCGTATATTTCTTGAGATTTGCCGTTTGGGTGTTTACATTGTTCGGAAGAAATGACAGAAGACGATAAATAAGCAGAAGCCGACGTATTCCGTCGGCTTCTGTATTTTCTTACGGGATACCGCTGCGTATCAATACGGCGGTGCTTTATTTTTTTGTTTATGGAAAGTATACTTGCAAGGAAGGGATATTTGAGACTTTGTTGCGGACGGGGTAGAAACGAGAAAGACGAGGGAAAAAGAGTACGAAAAAAGGATTTCCGAGGAAATCCTTTATCGAACTATGTAATTAGTCTTCGTCGTCGAAGTTAACGTCCATTTCTTCATAGTTGCCGTCATCGTCAACGGTGAAGTATTTGATGGGGTACTGAACGATGCTTTCTTCTTTTTCGTCATCTTCGTCTTCGTCGTATTCTTCTTCGTCTTCTACAGGTGTGGAAACGGTATGCTTACGCGTCCATTTTCTAACCTTGGTGGGAAGCCAGATGAGGTAGATACCAACGGTGATTACGGAGAGGATTGCCCATTTCACGCAGTTCCAGAAAAGGTTCCAGGTGTTTGCGGTGAATTTCATTCTCTGACCGCATACGATGGTGTGTTTTCTACGATACTTGAGACCGATGATGTTAGCCCAGCAGAAGCCGATAGCGAAAATCACGATACCTACAAGGATCATAGCGATCGTGGTAGCGTCTTTAATGTCTTCGGTCCAAGGCTTACCGTTGCCGACAACGTTCATGCAAGCGAGATAAACGCCTACAACTGCGAAGATGCCGAAAACAAGGAGCTGGGCCAAGCGCATACCGATAGCGTTCATAGCACGACCGTCCCATTTTGAAACAGCAACATCTACTGCTTCGAGTTCTTTGTGTTTCTTTGCCATTTTTTGCCTCCTTTACCCCTACGCATATGCGAAAGTGTAATTATAATTTTTTATGGTATATACATTATACAACAATATTTTTGGTTTGTCAATATATTATCATATTTTTTTTGAGCGAAATATTGATTTTTTTTATTTTTTTGTGAACAAAGTTTTCTCGAAAATGTTAGGGGAAAGGGCAATGTTTTATTAAGACGAGTAACAAAAAAGGCTTTGAAAAGCCTTTTTCGATAAATTTATGTGCGCGATCAGTCTTCGTCGTCGTAGTAATAAGTAACTTCGGGAGCGGCGAAACCTGCTTCGTCGACTTCGGGTTCGGAAGTGGTGTGCGCAACTTCCCATTTCTTCATCTTAATGGGAAGCCAAAGGGAATAAATTCCCAAAGTGATGATGGAAAGGAAGGTCCATTTGATCATGTTGAAGAGCAGGTTTACGGTGTTTCCGTTGAAAGACAATCTGCGTCCGCTGATGACCGTATGGTTGGTTTCCCATTTGATGCAGATGATGTTTGCCCAGCAGAAACCGATTACGGAGAAGAGAACGATTGCTGCAATACCGATTGCAAACGTCGTGGCGTTGGTGATTTCTCCGTTTTCAATCCCTTCAAACGCACCGATTGCAAACGCGATGCCTGTGCCGACGCCTGCGAAAATTGCAATCACAAGCAACGCAAGGAGGGAAATACCGATGAGGGTGAGTAAGCGACCGTCCCAGAAGGACTGCGTGCCGACTACGACTTTCTGACTTTTGTCTTTTTTAGCCATTTTTTTAATCTCCTTTATATTTTTTCGCTTTCGGAAAAAATATGATTATAAAATTCATTAAAAATATTATACAATAAAAAAGGAGAATTGTCAATACGTGGCGGTGATAAATTTTTCAAAAAAATGAAAGTTTTTTGAGGTTTTTTCTTGAAAAAGGGGCAAAAATAATTTATGAAAATATTTTCGGTAAAAATGGCGAAAACTATTGACGAAAACAAAAAAGTATGTTAAAATGATAGAAGGGGTAGGAGGGGCACCTCTTCGTCCTCGAAAACAAGCCACAAAATAAATTATCATATAATATTTGGAGGAACTCATTATGGCAAACGTAAAAGTTGCAATCAACGGTTTCGGCCGTATCGGTCGTCTTGCATTCAGACAGATGTTTGGCGCAGAAGGCTATGAAGTAGTCGCTATCAACGACCTTACCAGCCCTTCCATGCTCGCTCATCTTCTTAAGTACGATTCCGCACAGGGCAGATATGCTCTTGCTGATACCGTATCCGCAGACGAAGCAGAAAGCACCATCACCGTAGATGGTAAAACCATCAAAATTTATGCAGAAAAAGACGCTGCAAACTGCCCTTGGGGTGAACTTGGCGTAGACGTAGTACTTGAATGTACCGGTTTCTATTGCTCCAAAGCTAAATCCGAAGCGCACCTTAAAGCAGGCGCAAAGAAAGTCGTTATCTCCGCTCCCGCAGGCAACGATCTTCCCACCATCGTTTACAGCGTAAACGAAAAGAGCTTGACCAAAGCAGACACGATCATTTCCGCAGCTTCCTGCACGACGAACTGCCTTGCTCCTATGGCAAACACCTTGAACAAGCTCGCTAAAATTAAGAAAGGTTACATGACCACCATTCACGCATACACCGGTGACCAGATGGTTCTTGACGGACCTCACCGCAAAGGCGACCTTCGTCGTGCTCGCGCAGCAGCTGTGAACATCGTTCCCAACTCCACCGGCGCCGCAAAGGCAATCGGCCTTGTTATTCCCGAACTCAACGGCGTTCTTGACGGTTGCGCTCAGCGTGTACCCGTTCCTACCGGTTCCTTGACGCAGCTTATCGCAATCTGCGAAGGCGAAGTTGACGCGGCTACCGTAAACGCAGCAATGAAAGCAGCAGCTTCCGCATCCTTCGGTTACACCGAAGAAGAAATCGTATCTTCCGATATCGTCGGTATCACCTACGGTTCCTTGTTCGATGCTACGCAGACGAAGTGCATGCCTATGGGCGACGGCACGACGCTTGTGAAAGTCGTTTCTTGGTATGACAACGAAAACTCCTACACCAGCCAGATGGTTAGAACGATTAA
>CAZRAS010000133.1:0-3149 GCA_964598045.1 uncultured Clostridia bacterium
CTTATTTTCATCCAACCAAACGGCACCCTTCGCAGTCTTGCCCATCTTTTTGCCGTCCGACGTCGTCAAAAGGGTAAACGTCATTGCAAAAGCAGGCTTTTGTTCCTTGACTCGAATGAGGTTTGCCCCTGCCAAAATGTTGCTCCACTGATCGTCGCCGCCAAGTTCGAGCTGACAGCCGTACTTTCTGTACAATACGAGGAAATCATATCCCTGCATGAGCATATAGTTAAATTCCAAGAAAGAAAGCCCGCGTTCGAGCCGCTGTTTGAAACATTCCGCCGTAAGCATTCTGTTCACGGAGAAATGCGTACCGATCTCACGAAGGAAATCGATGTAATTGAGGTCTAACAGCCAGTCTCCGTTGTCTACGACGATTGCCGCATTTTCCCCTTCGAAATCGATAAAACGCGCCATCTGTTTTTTGAAACATTCCACGTTGTGACGAATGGTCTCTTTCGTCATCATCGAACGCATATCCGTTCTGCCGGAGGGATCGCCGACCATTGCCGTACCGCCGCCGATCAAAATGATAGGTTTATGTCCTGCCTGTTGCATATGGTGCATAGCGATAAGCTGCATAAAGTGTCCTACGTGCAAAGAATCTGCCGTGGGATCGAAACCGATATAGAAAGGTACACTTTCCTTGCCGAGTTTTTCATACAGTTCGTCCTCGTATACGGTCTGTTTTACAAATCCTCTCGCACGAAGGGTGTCCATTACGTTTGCCATTATTTTTTCTCCTACTAAAATTATTTTCCTTACTTTATTGTACCTCTTTTCGCGAGAAAAAGCAAGCGTTTTACCCCTCTTGACAACGGCGGAAAGATATGTTATACTATTTCTATGAAATTTTCTACCCTTTTGGACATCTTAATAGAGCTACTCAGCAAGCGCCGCGTAACCGCACGATATCTGTCGGAAAAATACGAACTTTCCCCACGCACCGTCTATCGCTATGTCGATACGCTCGCCCAAAGCGTACCCCTGCAAGTCAAGCGCGGACGAGGCGGAGGCATCTACCTTGCCGAGCAATACAAACTCCCCATGGAATTTTTCACAGCCGAAGAATATCAAAAGCTTTCAGACGCATTGAGCGAAGCGTACACCAAGTACGCCGACGAAGGATATCTTCGCGCCCTGCATAAGCTCGACATGCAAGAGCGAACGAATTCGTATGAACAACCGCTTGCCGCCAACGCAGAAGACCTGCTTCTTTTGGAGAACCGCACGGATCTGCTTCCCGATCTTATAGAGAAAATTCGTCTCTTTCAAGCGTGTATGCAATCGCAGACCATGGCAGATATCGTCTACGAGGGCGAAACGCAAAAAATCGAACCGCACGCGCTCGTCTTTCAAGGAAACGGATGGAGCATGTATGCGTTCAGTTATAAAAAAAGAGACTTTTATCTCTTCCGTATTCAAGCAATTTCTTCCATCGTCAAGCTTGCGGAAAATTTTCGAAAACGCCCTTTCGAACCGCCCTTGTCCCCTGCCCCTAAAAAACGAATCCCCGTACGGCTCTTCATTTCCGAAAAGGGGTTGGAGAAAGCAACGGACTGGTTGGGGATCGAACATATCAAACCGCAAGCAAGCGGCTACGTCGCCGATGTCCTTCTACCCGACGACGAGTCCCTCCCCGAAAAAATCTTGAACTTTGGAAAAGAAATGAAAGTGGTCACACCGCACGCCCTGAAAGTTCAAGTGGCGAAACTCGCCGCCGAAATCGCGACTTTATACGACTAAATCGAAAAAAAAGCTCTATACGACCAAGACAGACGCCAAAGTCTGTCTTTTTTTGGAATATCTGCAACTTTCCCCGTCTATAATAATACCATGAAAAAAATTCTGTTTACGGGTGGCGGAAGTGCCGGTCACGTCCTACCCAACCTTGCGATTATTCGAGAACTGCAACAAAACGGAGATATAGACGTTTGTTATATGGGCACGGACGGCATCGAAAAAGACCTGATTTCCAAGCATAAAATTCCTTTTCTTACCATCACTTGTCCCAAGTTTGTAAGGGGCATGTCTTTATCCAATCTAAAAAGCAACCTGAAAATCCCCTTTGCATTCCGCCGTGCACAAAGGCAAGCAACCGAAGGTTTGAAATTTTTTCAACCCGACCTCGTATTTTCTAAGGGCGGCTACGTTTCCCTCCCCGTCGTCTTTGCGGCGCACAAACTCGGCATTCCCTGCCTTGCCCATGAGAGCGACTTCTCTCCCGGACTTGCCAACAGGCTTTCGGCGAGAAAATGCGAATACGTGCTCACGTCCTTTCCAGAAACCGCAAAAAAGATTCCGCACGGAAAGTACGTCGGCGCGCCCGTACGCAAGGAACTTTTCCAATTCTCTCGTCAAAAAGCACGGCAGCATTTTCAAATTCAAAACTCGGAAAAAGTTCTGCTGATTTTCGGAGGAGGAAGGGGCAGTGCCGCGATAAACGCCGGCGTACGCAAACACTTGAAAACACTCACGCAAAAATATACCCTGCTCCACGTTTGCGGCAGAGGAAACATCCTTGCCTGCAACTTCCCAAGATACCGACAATTTGAATTCATCGCAGACATGGGCGCCGCATATGCTTGTGCCGATCTCGTCATTTCGCGTGCCGGAGCCGGGGCGATTTTTGAAATTCTCGCGCTCAAAAAAAGGGCGATTCTCATCCCCCTCGAAGGGGCGACACGCGGCGATCAAAAGGAAAACGCCGCTTATTTTGAAAAACGAGGACTCTGTCACGTCCTATATCAAAACGAGCTCGATCGCTTGCCGCAAGCCGTTGAAGAAGCTCTGAACGACGAAGACGAATACGCCCGTTTGCAAACAGCCTCCTTTCTTTCGGGAAACGAGCGGATTCTACGAGAAATCAGGAATACACTGCAATGAATCGTTTTAACGAATACGAATTACCCTACGCTTATCCGCAAAAAAGAAAAGGAAGAATGTATAAAGGGAAGAGGGTGTGGTGGCTTCTCCTCTCCGTTTCGCTCCTCCTAATCGGAATCTTTATTCATTTTCAAAGAAACGTGACAAACCTTCTTCTTTCTATCAGCGAAGCCACGATGCGCGCCAGCACGACGGTAGCGGTCAACGACGCCGTCTATTATACGTTGTCGGATGAAATGCGATACGAAGATCTGGTCACCATT
>CAZRAS010000134.1:0-3127 GCA_964598045.1 uncultured Clostridia bacterium
AAACAGCCTCGTCGCCCACCAACAGATTTCCGACGAATAAAGGGTCCGAAGAGACTACTTCCACCTCGGAAACGGCAACCAACTTATCGATTTCTTGATAAGTGGTGTAATCGCAACCTTCGCGTTTACAGGTGTCGTACGCCGCATACCCCTCTTCCGTATAGGAAGGTGCTTTCGCCTCGTGATGTTCGAGATCGTGTTCGAGCTTCCCTATAATCGTAGATTCTTTGGTGATTTCCGTAGAAGCGCCTTCGTCCGAGAACAACTTATCACAGTCGGTGCAATGATAATATTCGATATTGCCGGCAGTTTGACAGGTTGCGGACACTCCGTCCACCTTTTCAACCGTATGCGTGTGCGTTTCCGGCTGACAAGCCGTCAAGGCAGTGCAACAAAAGGTGAGGCACAAGAGCGAAATGAGTGATAATTTTTTGTTCATAATCTCCTCCTTATGAGATATATTATTTTTTTCCGTATGGATATACGGTATTAAGACTGAGGTTTTTCAGCTTGAATAGCTTCGATCGTACCATTCTGATAAGAAACGGTCATATATTTCACGTTGTCGCCTGCGTTGGTATGCTTATGACGGAAGATAATCGTATTATCGCCCGCAGAAAGCTTAAGATAAGCAACCGTGCCGTCCACATAAATACCCCAACCGCTGCCGCTAAGCGATTTACCCGTCACGCCTTCCGTAACGATCTCTTCCCCGTTTAAGGTGATCTCAAACATTTCACTAAACGAAGTTCCGGCGCAATGCGTACTCATATTCAAAGAAAGTCTGACAAACGTTTCTTCGGTGGCGTTTAGACTAAAGATAATCGTTTGATCATGATATCCCGTCACCGAGTTGTTTGCAATATTGCCGATACACCCCTCCGAGGCATTCCACAACGAAAATTCATCGCCGCCTCTGCTAAAGCCGTATTTTAATACTTTTTCGTCTCCGCCCTGCACGATCAACCTTTTCCAGCCGTCCTCGTTTTTATCGAGACATTCTTTCTTGTTGCAAGTATAATCGGTGCATTTACCGTTCGCATCTTTCGAGGCACATTCGTGCGTTTCCAAGGTCGTCCAAGTAAGCTCGACGGGAGACAAGAAGGAAAAGTCCTTAAAATTGAATTGCTGTCCGTCCGAATTAGGATTGCTGAATTTGATTTCGTTGTCGCCCGCATGCAACGTAACACAACCGAGCCATACCGTTTTGAAAGTAGTCCAAGTCGTAGGTCCGGCTTCCAAATATCCGCGTGAAATATACTTTTCGTTATTAACAAAAATCTCCGTGTTACTCGTAACGTATTTCGCCTCGTTCATTTCGGAAATCGTCGCCCCTAAACAAACCACCGTTTCTTCGGGCGCCGTAACGTGCATAATAATTTGCGCGTTTGCATTGTTATTGATATTTCCGATATGGTCCCCTTCTACGCTTACCCCGCCCTTCAAGTCGACGCGAGGATCTGTTGCGTTAAAGGTGTAGAGTTCCCTTCCGTTTGCTTCATAGCATTTTTCTTCGCAAGCACTCTCTTCACTGTACATGCTTATACACTTTCCGCAAACGAAGCACTTGTGTTCGCAAACGTACTCATAACTACCGTTGCCTCCGTTATCGGGCATATCGGGACGTTCCCACTCTCCGAGCCAAGGTTCCTCCCCGTGAGAAGGAACTTCGACTTCACCGCCGGCGGAGTTTGCTCCGCCGGTAGAGTCTTCGCCGCCCGCGCAAGCGGTGGTGAAGACAAAGGTTAAAGATAACAATATTGCCAAGAAAAGATTTAACTTCTTCATACTTGCCCCTTCCTCATTTTTTTGTCTTTATACGCCAATACGAAGGACGCCACCGTCATACCTACACACAAAGCGGTGATGAGACTTACTACAATCTCCGCAGTATGTAAAACCGTTATCCACCAAGGCGTAATTTCCACGATCTTAACGCCGGATTTCATACCGTTCATCGCAGAAGAACGAAGTTGCGCATACAAATTATCCTTACAAGCCTGTCTAATCGCGTTGGCAACGGTAGGATTCTTTTCGTATCCGCCAAACCCTTGCTGTCGTACATCCGAAAGCCAAATCGTTTGTCCTGCCACGATGGCGTCGGCAAGCGCAAGCGTATTCCCGTTTACACCCATATAACCGCCGACCGCAGCGTCGGTCATCGTAGAGCCCTTAAAGCCCCATTCCTCTCTCAAGACGTTTTTCAAAAGCCCTTCATGTCTGCCTGCCCAAGTACAACCTAAACGGCTGAACGAAGTCATCAATCCTACCGTTTCACATTCTTCGTCCTCGATTGAAATTTGGAAAGATTTGAGGTAAATCTCTCTTATCGACTGTTCATTCGCCCAGACGGAAGCACCGTAACGGTTTCTTTCTTGTTCATTCAAGATAAAGTGCTTGGTGTAGGTGATAATCCCCATCTTGCAAAGCCCTTTCAATTCCGCATCGAGCATATATCCGCTCAGCACGCCGTCTTCCGAATAATATTCGAAGTTTCGTCCGCCGAATGCGTTTCTGTGAATATTGGCGCCCGGTCCGTATAAACCGACATACCCCATATACTGCATTTCCATACCGAAAGCTTCACCGAGTTCGGCTATCAAATCCACATTATAGGTACTCGCCATCAACGTTTCCCCGGAGTAAGCCACCGAGCCTTCCGCGTCTCGAATACCGGCAGGACCGTCATGAACCAATCCGCCCGGCGCGGCAATGCTTTTTGCATAGGAAATTTGATTTGCGCCAAGCAAAGTCAAATTTACCTGTTCATCAAAAGTAAGTTGATCCAACAGTTGATCCCAAAGCGGGCTGTCATAATCCTCGTACATAAGATCGATCAAACTTAACCCGTTATCGGCTCCATAAGTCGGCATCTCCTCGTCGCTTTCGGGAATCTCCTTTGCGTATTGCATATCGCTAAGCATTGCGGAGTTTTTCAAACTAAGGCTGACTGCCGCTACGGGATAGGTGTTATTCCAATCCGATCTCGATAAATAGGTAATCTTCTGATCGGCGGTATTTTCATAACGATTTACATCCACGTCGTCAAATTGATTTTCGATCGTCGCCCCGTTTTTAGAGGTTGCGTACGTCGTAAAATCATCCTCTTTCTGTTGATAACACCAAC
>CAZRAS010000135.1:0-3116 GCA_964598045.1 uncultured Clostridia bacterium
GAGTTCCATATTAGATCTCCTTTCTAAAATGTGCACGACGACGTGTATTGTCGCTGTTTTTATTATAGGACATTTGCAAACATTTTGTCAAGGATTTGAAGAGGAGTTTGCGGAAAACGCAGCTTTGCATATTTTAGGGGAGCACTCCTGAAAAAAACGAAACATTTTTACTTAACTCATACCTGCTATCGGTCTATTCCGAAAAGTAAATTGGGTTCAATTTCAAATTTTTCGTACAAAAGCATAATGCTGTCATATCCGGGTTTCTTTTTGCCCAACAGCCATTGACTCACCGTCGTTTGATTGACGCCGAGAATGTCTGCTAAACCTTGCTGGCTTAAACTATGCTCTATCATGAGTTGTTTGATAATTTCGATATAAGGCATAGTAAAATTATACGCAATTTCAGGTCAAAAGTCTTGACATAGGTCAAAAGACCTGATATAATATAAAATGATGAAAAAGAATTATATCATTCGGATAATAATATTGGCGGGTGCTTTGGCAATAGGGATGATTATGGGGTGTCCGTGGTATCAAATTTTCGGGATACCTTGTCCGTGTTGCGGCGTAACGAGGGCGTGGATTGCCTTTTTTAAAGGTGAATTTTCGGAAGCTTTTTCCTCTCATCCTTTATTTATGCCGATTACGGGGGGAGTCTTGATGTTTGTGTTCGCGGATGAGATTTTTAAAAAACAAAAGACAAAAAATATAGTATTCATTATTTCAGGAGAAATTATTTTTCTATCCTATCTTGTCCGCTTATGGCAGGGAAGTATTTTCTTTTGAAAATGAAAAATAAAAAATACAGGAAAGAGGTAGTAAGATGGATAAACAAAGAGTGGAAATGTATATGGCAACGAACATAAAATATTTTGAGCCTGCGCAAGCAATGATTTTGAAAGAAAAATTGTTGGAAGTTGGAGATAGTAAATTTGAGGCGATTGCCATGTTGGATTTGAAAGAACCTACGACCATGATGATTATTTCTATTTTTCTTGGCGCTTTGGGCGTGGACAGATTTATGCTTGGCGATACGGGTATGGGCGTATTAAAGCTTTTAACGGGTGGCGTATGCGGCATTTTAACCATCATCGACTGGTTCAGCGTTTCCAAAAAAACAAAGGAAAAGAATTTTTTCACCATCATGCAGGCATTATAATCGGAGATTTTGCGGACATAGTAAGATCTCATCGCTTGGCGATGAGATCTTAGTTTTGTTTTTCGGGCATATATTTCCAGTAACGGACGGGCATATATCCTTTCATTTGCGCAAGGCGTTCTCGCGAGGGAATATTGACGGCGTTGTAGTATCCTTTCCAGGGCTTTTGCCATTCGTGTTCATCTGCGCATATGAGCACGTTTGCTTGGGACAGGTATGCGTTGAACGAGTTCTTTCCGTCGTAAACGGCGGCTTTTTTACGCTTGGTGTCGTGAATAACGAACGGGTACTCGGGGAGCCTTGCTTTGAAATGGGGGAGAAGGAGATCTGCGATATCGTTGTCCGGCTCTATCGGGCGTACAACGCGCCGCTTTCCGTTAAAATTGTCAATTTTTCTTCTGAGATCATACGTTTATTATAAACCTTGCGGATACAAAAGTCAAACATATGTTCGGATTATTTTTATTTTTTTGTCCGATTTTGTAAAAAAAATTGTGCTTTTCTATTTACAAATAAAAGACGAGTGTGGTATAATGAAAGCGTGCAACGGCACGAAAACGAAAAAATAGAGGTAGATATATGGGTAAATTCGTAATCAAAAAGACACCTACGGGGGCGTTTAATTTCAGCTTATATGCGTCGAATCGTGAAAAAATCGCGGTGGCTTCTCAGGTGTATACGACCAAGAGCGCTTGTAAAAAGGGCATGGAGAGCATTGCGAAAAATGCGGCGAAGTGTATCGCGGAGGATCGCGTGGAAGATCAGACGCTTAAAAAGGTCGAGGTGAAGACCTGTCCGAAGTTCGAGGTGTATTTTGACAAAGCGGGATTGTATCGCTATCGTTTGATTGCGTCCAACGGCGAGAGCATTGCTATGAGCGAAGAAGGGTATAAATCCAAGAGCGGCGTCATAAACGGAATAAAAAGTGTTTCCGTAAACGCGGTGGACGCGGAAGTCGTGGATGAAACTTTGGAAAAATAAAAATTGGTGAACGCATACACGGTATGCTCGTATTGAAAAATAATAAAAGCGTTTTTTGTTTTTTGCGAGCAAGTTTTTTCTTGTGAAAAAAGTGAATATTTTTTCATGGAAGACTTGATTTTTCTTGACGGGTATGATATAATGAATAGGACGAAGGGCGTTGCAGGTAAAAAACGCTCCCGTGGGAGGAAAAAACGTGGAAGAAAGAAGCATAATCACTCTGACGCTCAATCCGGCCTTTGACCTGCATTGCAGCGTGCGTAATTTCGAACTTCGCAGCGAATGCTTTGCGGAGATGATTTCCGTGGACGCGGGCGGCAAGGGAATTAACGTCTCTCGTGCATTGAAGATGAACGGCACGGACAGTCTTGCCATCGTTGTGGTCGGTGCTGAAAATGCCATGGAGTTTTGCAAAGCTTTGAATCGCGATAATTTGCGTTATGAAGAAATTTGGGCGGAGGGCAGAATCCGTCAAAATCTTACCTTGCACGAAGAAGAAAATAATTACGAAACGCGTATTTCCTTTGACGGATTTGCTTGCGATACCAGTATTTTGCGAAAGGTAAAACACCGTGTGGAAGTGACGGAAGATTGCATCGTGACCTTTACGGGAAGCGTGCCTATGGGGGTAAGCGTCGAGGAAGTCAAGGAACTTTTGCATGAGTTCAAAAATGCAGGCGCGAAGATCGTCATCGACTCTCGTTCTTTCTCCTATGAAGATTTGATCGAGATAAAGCCTTGGTTGATTAAGCCGAACAGAGTAGAGGCGACCAAGTATTTGGGTAAGCCCGTGCAGACGGTAGAAACGGCGGTGGAAATGGCGACGAAATTCCATGAAAACGGTGTGGAGAACGCCGTTGTCAGCTTGGGAGGCGGCGGTGCCGTGCTCGTTTGCAATGATGGGATTTATCGTGTGAACGCACCGAAATGCGATGTCGTTTCGACGATCGGCGCAGGCGATAGTTTGTTGGCA
>CAZRAS010000136.1:0-3097 GCA_964598045.1 uncultured Clostridia bacterium
AATCGCCTTCCGTCTTTCGCGCGAAATCGAAAAGATCGGGTACAACGCTCTGCCCGTTGCCGCCAGTCAAAGCCTTGGCAAAAACAATCCCTATCGCGGCGTACTTCCCCATAAAACGGCGGCAGTGTTGTCCGGGCTTGGATTCGTAGGAAAAAGCGGTCTGTTTTTATCGACCGAATACGGCAGCAAAGTGCGGCTTGCCACCGTCCTCACCGATCTGCCCGTAAGCAGCGAACTCCCCGTGATTGAAAACGGCTGCGGCGATTGTAAGCTTTGTCAGCAAGCCTGCCCTGCCGGTGCTATTTACGGCACACTCCCCACCATGGACGGCGAGCGCAACTTCGATGCGGAAAAATGTTCCAACTATATGAAAACACACTTTCAGGATATCGGCAGAGGGAGTGTTTGCGGCGTCTGCATCAAAGTTTGTCCTAAAAACAAGTTACGTTAATACAGAGCGATTTCTCTCCATATTTCGACAATTTTCATAAATAATTTAGCGCCGCCCTTGCGAAACATCGCAAGGGCGGCGCCTCTATCTTACGTTCTTATTTCCGCTTTTATACGGTTTCCTTCAAACGAAGCTTTGCGCCGAGATCGAGCGTCGCATCATCCACAGCTGCCACGTATTCCTCCACCGACGTCGTTTTCTCGATGGCTTTCCACGCTATCTCTTTCGCGTAGTTACCCGCCTGGATTTCCGTCAAAATTCGTTTCGCTCTTTCAATAAGTTTTTCCATCGTCGTTTTACCGGGATAGAGCACTTCCACTCGATAAGTCTTACTTGCGTCGAATGCAAAGTATGCCTCCACAAATTCGGACAGACGCATTTCAAAAGGAATTTCTTCCTCCCCGACAAACACTTTCACTCTGCCGTCGCGCACGTTTCTAAAGCAAATCTTCATGACACGATTTTGAGGAATCACACTGTTATCGCCACGCGTGGAAATTTTCAATGATTGCGTACATACCCCATTCATTTCCACAAATTCGGATTCAAAATCCGTCACCGAAACAGGATACTGTCCGTCTTCCAAACCGTCCTCGTAAAGGGAATAACTGCCCGTACCTTCAAACACCGACACTTCCAAATTGACGGGATTTCTCACACTGTTCAAATTGTCCAACGAAAGAGGCAAAATGGCACCGCGTTTCGCCAACACGGGAATGCTTTCCAACCCGCGAAGCAACGTGCACTCCTTGCCGCCCGCGCCCACGACATACTCGTCACCCGTGAAAATATCCGTCCATTCCCCTTCCGGAATCCATGCACGCACTCGCGCATAGCCGTCCGGATAGGCACGCTGCGTAACGGGTGCCACAATTAGTTCGCTTCCGAAGCGATACTCTTCCTTATAGGTGTACGCCTGTTTGTCCTTCCATTCGTAGTACATAGGCTCGACAAGCGCCGTCCCTTGCATACAATTGAGGTAATTTGCCGTATACAGGTATGGAACGAGCTTATGTCTAAGCCGTAAAAACTCCTCTGCGATCATTCCGGCTCCGTTGCCGTACGCCCAGGGCTCTTTGGTCATGACTTCCACCGACGAACAATGCAAACGAGTGATCGGACTGAACACGCCGTACTGTAAATGACGCACGAACAATTCGTTGTTCTTTTCCCCCATCTGATGCCCGCCGATATCGTGGCTCCACCACGTGTAGCCAACGTTGGTCGCCGTTGCCGTAAAATAAGGCAAGTATGCCAAAGTACGCCAAGTGATTTCCGTATCTCCCGAAAATCCGACGGGATAGCGATGAGAACCTATGCCTGCGTAACGGGAAAGAATAAGGGGCACGGTATGTTTGGATGCGTGATCATAAAAATGATAATGGTTGAGCGCCCAAAGCGGATCGTAACGCTCGGGAATGGGTTCGGGACGATAGTCGTGCCAAGGGATATCCTTCTGCTGCCAGTCTATCCACCAGAAATCCACGCCCTCGATTTCATGAGGCGTATGTGCCAAATCAAAATAAGCGTTGATAAAGCGATCGTACGTGAAATCAAAAGCTACCCGTTCTCCTTTCGTCGCATCCATGCCCATGGCATTTGCCATATTTTCATAACATTCCTCCCAGTAACGGAAGCCGTCGGAAGGATGGAGATTTAAGGTCACGCGCATACCGCGTTCATGCAGTTTTTCCAAAAATCCTTTCGGATCGGGAAAGAGGTTTTTATTCCAAGTGTACCCCGTCCATCCGAGGTTGACTTCCGGCTCACCTACATATGCAGGTTGGTTTCTGCCGCTCTCGCTGATTTTCATTTCCTCGTCCACGTGTACCGAGTAATGCCAGTCCATATCAATCGTCGCAACGCTGAAAGGCACCTTTCGATCTTCAAATCGATTGAGCGTACGCAAATATTCGATTTCGTCGTAGGCGTGATAACGGCTCCACCAGTTGCCGAGCGCGTATCGGGGAAGGAGGGAAACGCTGCCCGTAATCATGTAAAGTGCTCGCACTGCCGTTCGATAATCGTCACCGTACGCAAATATGTATTCGTCCGTTCCGTTCGCCTTTTCACGCAACACCTGTCCGTCCTCACTCAACGTATAAGAATCGGAATCGTCCAACACCGCCACGCCCGTTTTGGAGCAGACCCCCTTGGAAAGCGCGATCTTTTTCGGCTCGTCCCCCTCCAACCAAGGCACGAAATGCATATCGCCGTCACAGCAATCCAAGGTGCGACAAGTACCCAAAAGGTTGCCGTAATTGTCGAGAGAACGGCGTTTATCACCTATCTCAACACATACCTGTCCCCTCTCTTTATACAAAATCAATCGGCAAGCATGCGTTTCGATCACGGCGTGCGCCTCATCCGCCAACAGCTTAAAATCTTGTTTTTCCGTATTTCTGTACCACACCGCTTGCGTCGCGCCGTCACGGAAACGCTCTTCCGGACTCTTTTCGATGCGGAACAATCTATCGGTGAGCACCGTCACTCGGTAATCTCGCCAACGTACGATATTTCTCGGATCCGCCTGTGGGGTCGTTTTTACGATTAAACGCTCGTTTAACATAATTCCTCCTAAAACGCTGTCTTATAATAATCTTTCTTTACTCTTCGATATAGGTAAATCTCGGAAATATCTTCCCG
>CAZRAS010000137.1:0-3079 GCA_964598045.1 uncultured Clostridia bacterium
ATTTTTTCGCTATCTTTTTTATACCTTTTGTCTCATATCTATTGTAATCCTACAATTTTTACGAAATTTTTTTTATTAGGTATTGACAAGCGGATAAAAATGGTGTATGATTATATAATGAAACGATGATAAAAACGAACGAGACGGGAGGATGGACTCCCTTTCGAAGAGATTGATTATAGGAGGAAAATCGTATGTATTGTAGAGAATGTGGAGAAAAGTTGACCCTTCGATTTTGCGAAAACGAAGGCTTAGTGCCCTATTGCGCAAAATGCAGATCTTATATGTTTCCGCAATTCCCCGTGGCGGTGTCCATGGTCGTAACAAACCGCGCACAGAACAAAATTCTGCTCGCAAAACACGTAGAAGACGATGACTTTATCCTGTTCGCAGGATATATCAAAAAGGGCGAAAATGCCGAAAAAACCATTCCGAGAGAAATCAGGGAAGAACTTGGCTTAAACGTTGTGAAAGTCAAATATATGTCCTCGCGTTACCATACGCCGAAGGACATCTTGATGCTGAATTTCATCGTTGTCGTCGAAGACGAACCCATTAAGATCAAAGAAGACGAAATCGCCGAAGCACGTTGGTGTTCCCCGGAGGAATCTATCGAGCTAATTCGCAAGGGTACAACCGCAGAGTACTTCCTGCACAACGCTGTACGCGAATTGAAGAAAAAAATTTAAGCGAACGACTTACATTCTCCCTTTACGCACACGACGCCCGACCAAACACGGTCGGGCGTTTTTCATTTGAAACTCCTAAAAAATTTAAACGGCGAACGGACGTTGAGCGCTCATACCGTTGACTTTTTTATACGTTTGCGTTATAATACATAGGATAAACAAAAAAATACACGAAAGGAAGGACGCACATGAACGTTATCGGGTTTGACAACAAAAAGTATCTATCCATGCAGTCTGAAAAGATACAGGAACGCATCGACACCTTCGGCGATAAGCTGTATCTCGAATTCGGCGGAAAGCTCTTCGACGATTATCACGCATCGCGCGTATTGCCCGGATTTGAACCGGACAGCAAAATCAAGATGCTGTTAAAGCTCAAATCCATCGCGGAGATTCTCGTCGTAATCAGCGCAAACGACATCATTAAAAACAAATATCGCAACGACTTGGGCATTACCTACGACGCCGACGTCATTCGTCTTATCGACGTGTTCAAAAGCAAGGGCTTGTACGTAGGGAGTGTCGTCATCAATCTCTATCAGCCTCAACCTGCCGTGGACGGATTTATCAAACGTTTGGAAAATCTCGGGATTGCCGTCTATAAACATTACGCCATCGAAGGGTACCCTTCCGACTTACAGAAAATCGTCAGCGAAGAGGGATACGGAAGAAACGAATACGTCCCGACCAAACGCAGACTCGTCATCGTAACCGCCCCCGGTCCCGGAAGCGGAAAAATGGCAACCTGTCTTTCTCAACTTTATCATGAAAATTTACGCGGCGTGAAAGCAGGGTATGCAAAGTTTGAAACGTTCCCCATTTGGGATCTCCCTCTTTCCCACCCCGTCAACGTAGCGTACGAAGCGGCAACCGCCGATCTCAACGACGTCAACATGATCGATCCCTACCATCTTGAAGCGTACGGATCGCTCGCCGTCAATTACAACCGCGACGTGGAAATTTTCCCCGTCGTATCCGCAATGCTCGAAAAAATTCTGGGATACTCCCCCTACAAGTCCCCCACCGACATGGGCGTCAACATGGCAGGCAACTGCATCATCGACGACAAAGCGTGCAGAACCGCTTCCAACAACGAAATCATCCGCCGCTACTATGCAGGGCTTTGCGACGCGAAAAAGGGCAGAATTTCCAAAGACGTTTTGGGCAAATTGGAACTGCTCATGCGCAAATCGGGGATTTCCGTTGCCGACCGTAAGGCGGTTGCACCCGCCATGGAGAAATCGGCAGCCACCGACGGCAAGCCTGCCGTTGCCATCGAGCTCAACGACGGACGCATCGTCACCGGCAAGACGGGAGAGCTTCTCGGCGCAAGCGCTGCGTGCCTTATCAATGCCTTAAAAATCCTCGGCAGTATCGACGATAGTATCAAGCTCCTTTCGCCCACCATCATCGAACCTTTACAGCGTCTGAAAGTGAAACACATGGGTTCGATAAACCCCCGCTTGCACACGGACGAAGTGCTGATGGCACTCCCCATCTGTGCGGTGAACGATCCGAAAGCAAAAAAAGCGATGGCGCAACTTGACAAATTGAAGAATTGCGAAGCACATTCCACCGTCATGTTGGGACAAGCAGACATAAAGACCTTCAAATCTTTGGGCGTACACGTAACCTGCGATCCTCATCGACACGTCTCCACCAACGAACAGGACTAAATTCGTCCCCGACGGGATTTGAGAAGTTTCTCAAATAACCCACTCAACATTTCTCATTTTTATTCCGACTTTGGAATTAACAAAATAGAAAGAGTTTACTCCGAATTATTTACTCGTAAAGAGCAAATAATTCGGAGTTATTTTTATATTCGATATTGTAAGCGGTAAAAAATATTTTTTGCCGCTTTTCTTTTGCGGTTTCAATAAAACCGCTACTTGTTATTTCCCTGTGGATAAATAAATTTTGCTACTGCAAAGCATATACGGAGGTAAAAATCTTGAAATATCAACAATGGCTCAACGAATGGCTCGCCTTATACGTCAAGCCGACAACAAAAACAAGAACGCACGAAAAATATCAAAGACAAATAGAAAAATACATCCTACCAGCACTCGGGGAGTATGAATTAACAGAATTGACGCCACCCCTTTTGCAACATTTCACGGTTGAGTTGTTCGAACAAGGTTTGTCCGGCAATACGATAAACGGACTTCTATCTCTGTTAAAATCCTCCCTTAAACGCGCCGTGCAAATCGGTGCCGTCGAGAAAGAATTTTCCCATACCATCGTTCGTCCAAAAGGGAAAGAAAAACAGATAGAATGTTTTTCTTTGGAAGAACAACGCAAAATCGAGCGCTATGTTTTCGACAAAAACAATCAACGGCTTGTCGGATAGATTGCAAGCTCCGCCAAGCGAACTCATAACAGTTCCT
>CAZRAS010000138.1:0-3047 GCA_964598045.1 uncultured Clostridia bacterium
GTCAACTGCCGTAATGGACGAGCCGTTACCAAGGTGACAGGTGATGATTTTCAAATCTTCGGGTTTCTTGCCGAGATATCTCGCCGCCTCTTGAGAAACGAATTTATGACTGGTGCCGTGCGCGCCGTAACGACGAATTTTGTACTGTTCGTAATCATTGTAATCGATGGCGTACATATACGCTTTTTCGGGCATCGTGAAATGGAAACTCGTGTCGAATACGAGTGCCATAGGTTTCCCGGGCATTGCCGCAAGACAAGCGTATACGCCGATCAAAGCCGCAGGATTATGCAAAGGAGCAAGGTCACAAATTTCCTTCATCTGCACGAGAGATTCCTCGGTAACGAGCGTTGTCTTTTTGAACGCTTCGCCGGATGCAACGACGCGATGTCCCACCGCATCGATTTCGTCCATGGAAGAAACGACACCGAGTTTTTCATCGGTCAACGCTTCCAAAACGAGCGCAACCGCCACGTTATGGTCAGGCATTGCCTTATCGATGACGAATTCCTGTCCCTTCGCTTTATGCGTCAGTTTAGAACCTTCGATGCCGATACGTTCGCAAATTCCCTTTGCGATGACGTTTTCCGTTTCCATATCAATAAGTTGATATTTAAGAGAAGAACTTCCCGAATTGATAACAAGAACTTTCATTGTATTTCTCCTTATAATTAAAGCTGCGTCTGAAGCGCGGTGATTGCAATCGCCGCAACGATGTCTTCCGATTTACAACCTCTGGACAAATCGTTCAAAGGTTTTGCAAACCCCTGACAGATAGGACCTACCGCCATAAAACCGCCGAGACGTTCTGCAATTTTATAACCGATATTGCCTGCCTGCAAGTCAGGGAAAATAAACACGTTCGCGTGACCTGCCACCTCCGATTCGGGCGCTTTGAGCGCTGCTACGGTAGGCACGATCGCCGCGTCGAACTGCAATTCGCCGTCGATTTTAAGCTCGGGCGCTTTTTCTTTGGCAATTCTCGTCCCTTCGACCACCATCGACACGTTGTCGTGTTTTGCACTACCCTTCGTGGAGAAGGAAAGCATAGCCACTTTCGGATCGATGCCCGTGATCGCCTGTGCGGATCTCGCCGTTGCGATTGCACATTCCGCAAGTCCTTCGCTCGTATACGTAGGATTCAAACCGCAATCGGCAAAAAATACCATTCCGTCGGGGCAATACTGATTGCCCTGTTCGGGACAAATCATCAGGTTGAAACTGGACACGGAAGAAACGCCTTTCGCCGTCTTAATGATTTGAAGACCGGGACGAAGAGTGTTTGCCGTAGAATGGCAAGCCCCGGACACAAGTCCGTCTACGTCTCCCATTTTCAACATCATGGCACCGAAATAGGTGCCGTCTTGCAAAAGTTTAGCCGCCTGTTCGGGCGTCATACCTTTGGAAGCGCGAAGCTCGCAAAGTTTTGCATTATATTCGGGAAGTTTGTCCGAAGTGAGCGGATTAACGATCGTAACCCCCGTCAAATCGACGTCGGGATTTGCCGCTTTGATTTCAGATTCGTTGCCAAGCAATACGATTTTTGCCACACCTTCTTTCGTCGCGTCTGCAGCGGCTTTGACAACTCTCTTGTCCTCGCCTTCGCAAAGCACGATGGTCTTTTGGAGTTCTTTTGCTTTAGCTTTGATTTCATCAAGAATATTTCTCATGATTTTATTCTCCTATATTGCGAAACGCTTTATTTATTTTTAATTTTCGTGTATAATAATCGTACGAAGATTTTTTCGTTCAGTTCTATTATAGCATAGTTTTTTTATAAAGTAAAGGAATTAGAAAGAAATAAAATGAAATTTTGCTCAATAATTTGCGAATATAACCCCTTCCATAACGGGCATCTGTATCAATTACAAGAAGCAAAACGCCGCTCGGGCGCCGACGCAATCCTTTGTATTATGAGCGGAAATTTCGTACAACGAGGGGAAGCTGCCGTCATGGACAAGTTCACGAGGGCAAAACACGCCGTATTGGCAGGTGCCGACATCGTCGTCGAACTCCCCGCCGTATTTTCCACCTCCAACGCCGAATTATTCGCAAAAGGCGCTCTTTCTATCCTTTCCGCATTACCTTGCGTCTCCACCCTGTGTTTCGGTGCGGAAAACGCAGAAAAAGACGCATTCTTACGCACGGCAAACGCCCTCAACCACGAGCCGAAAGAAGTCTCCGAAAAAATCAAAATCCACACCGCCTCGGGCATGAGCTATGCCAAAGCGCGAGCACAGGCGTGGGAAGGAATACTCCCCTCCGATATGCTTTGCTCCCCCAACAATATTTTGGGACTGGAATATACGCGCGCAATCTTGGAAAAGAATGCCGACCTCGACATTCTGCCCGTTGCAAGAATCGGAAGCGGTTATCACGACGAACAATTGCGAGAAAACTATTCCTCAGCAACCGCCATTCGTGCAAGCATTCGACAAGGCGTCTCTTCCGCACGCAATCTTCCGAAATACGTCGAACAAGATTTACCCGAACGACTGGAAGATAAACTCGACAGCTTGGAAAAGTATGCCATATTATGCCGTTCTGCCGAAGAAGTCGCGGGCACGTGCGATTGCTCGGAAGGATTGGAAAACGCATTAAAAAAAGCCGCGCATTCCACTCGAACGTTGGCGGAAACGTTGACATCCGCAAGATACACCGCATCGAGAATCCGCAGAATCGCCCTGCAAAACCTTTTGCAAATCGACGAAACGCTCGTCAAAGATTGTTTACGAACTCCCCTCTATTTGCGCGTTTTGGCAATCAAAAAAGAACGCGTCGACCTTCTGTCCGATTTATCGCGTTCCCCTTTGCCGATCTTCATTCGCTCAAATGATAAAAATTCTTTAACGGGCACGGCGAAAATCGCCTATGAAAAAGATCTCTTTGCGGAAAAAGTGTATCGATTACTCTGCTCAAAAGTCCAAGGCAGGAATGTTTTTATATAATTTATCAATATTTTTTAATTTCTACGCAAAAAAATTAAAAAATGTGGTGCAAAACGCTTGCTTTTTTCTTTTGAATTAGGTATAATAAGTAAGCTGTTG
>CAZRAS010000139.1:0-3037 GCA_964598045.1 uncultured Clostridia bacterium
CCCAACTGTATGGTCATCGATTCGGAAAATGCGGCGTTAAAAGTTCGTCTTGCCGACGAATTTAAGAGCGATTTGATTCGTTTCTATTATGGCGAAGACCTCATCGGCACCGAGCTTGGGGCGGCGGCGAAAAACGTAATGGGCATTGTAGCCGGTATGTTGGACGGATGCGGCTATCAGGCGCTTAAAGGTTCGCTTATGACGCGCGGGGCACGCGAAGTGGCAAGGCTCATCAAAGCCATGGGCGGTAATGAGCTGTCTGCGTACGGTTTGGCACACCTTGGCGACTACGAGGCGACCTTATTCAGCGAATTCTCGCATAATCGAATGTACGGCGAGATGCTCATGAAAGGAGAGAAGTTTGCAAAGCTGGCAGAGGGCGTGGCGACGTCGGCGGCGATGAAAGCGCTTGGTGAAAAGTATGGCGTAGATTTGCCTTTGACGAATGCAGTGTACGAGCTTTGCTACGGCGAGAGCGAGCTTCCCTATCGTGAACGGGGAGAACGCGTTCTTGCGAAAATGTTTGCGAGAGATACCAAGTCCGAATTTTATTCTTAATAAGAGAATGCATTGGTGCCCTCGGGGGGTGAAAACCCCGAGGGCGTTTTTCGTATAAAAATTTGGCGATTACACAAGGTAGTATTATGGATAAAATTAAGGTGTACGACAAGGAAATACGTACGCGCGACGAAAGGGAAACTTGCTTTCCAAATATAAAAACAAAGGGGACAGATGTGAGATGACGGGGAAAAATAGGGAAAATTACAATAAGAATTATATTGCCTACGTCAATTCTTTCGCACCGCCGACACAGCATTTCAAAAACTGTTTGCGCGCCTTTTTGGTGGGAGGTTTTATCTGTTGCGTCGGACAATTTTTTCGCGTGATCTATGAAAAGGCGTTCGGTTTATACGGAGATGAGCTTGCAGGACTCGTTTCCATGACTCTCATTTTTTTGGGAACGCTGTTGACGGGACTCGGCGTATACGATCGAATCGGGCGGTATGCGGGGGCAGGCTCGATCGTGCCGATTACGGGGTTTGCTAACAGCGTATGTTCCCCCGCCATCGAATTTAAGACGGAGGGACTTGTGTACGGATTGGCTGCAAAAATGTTTGTCGTCGCAGGGCCCATCATCGTGTACGGCGTGCTTGCAGGCACGGCGATCGGGTTGATTTATTTGTTTTTATGAGAGGAAAGATGCAGACGATTTTTTTTAAGAATAGACCGAAAATTATGGCGACGGGTACGATTGCGGGACCTAAAGAAAGTGTCGGCGTGGTGGGCAGGTATGCGGATAAGACACTTTCCGACGATATGTACGGCGAAACGACGTATGAAAAAGCGGAGTGTAAAATGCTCTCGTACGCCATTGCGCAAGCAATCCGAAACGCAGGGCTTACCGAACAAGATATAGATTTGCTTGTTTCGGGTGATTTGCTCAATCAAATCATTTCCGCCTCCTTTGCCGCACGAGATTTTGATTTTCCTTTTCTCGGTGTGTACGGCGCGTGCTCGACCATGGCGGAAAGCATGGCGGTGGGTGCGGCGTTTGTCAATGCAGGGTATTGTAAGAGGGTGGTGGCGGCAACGGGAAGTCATTTCTCGTCTGCGGAACGGCAATATCGTTATCCTTTGGAACTCGGGAACACGCGTCCGCCGCAGGCTCAATGGACGGTGACGGGTGCCGGTTGTGCGCTCATCGCAGACATGGGTGCGGTAAACAATGCTCCGTCGATTACGGCGGCGACCTTTGGCAAGGTGGTGGATTACGGGATTACCGACGTCAATAATATGGGCGCGGCGATGGCACCTGCCTGTATGGATTTGTTGTTGGCACATTTGCGTGATACGGATAGAAACGCGAGGGAATACGATCTCATCGTCACAGGCGATTTGGGGGCGCTCGGCAGTCGAATTTTCAAGGACTTGATGTGGGAGAAGGGAGTGGACGTCGAAGGAAATCATGTCGATTGCGGAGAGATTGTTTACAACGTGATCGAAGACGAGTTTCAAGGGGGAAGCGGTGCTGGATGTAGTGCGCTGGTGTTCAATTCCTATATCATGGATAAAATCAAAAAGCGGGAGCTGAATCGAGTGTTGTTCGTGGCGACGGGTGCTCTTTTATCCACCGTATCGAGCGGTCAAGGCGAGAGTATTCCCTGTATTGCGCATGCGGTCGTGATTGAAAACGAGGTGTAGTATGTGGGGAGAATATGTGGAAATTTTATGGGGATTCGTGAAGGCTTTTGTCGTGGGCGGCGGAATTTGTATGATTGCGCAGATCGTCATCAATTTCACCGATCTTACAGCCGGAAAGATTCTTGTCGTTTTTATGTTGGCGGGCGTGGCATTGCAGGGATTGGGAATTTATCGGTATCTTGTTGAGTTTGCCGGCGCAGGTGCAACCGTTCCCATTTCAGGGTTTGGTTATTTGTTGGCAAACGGTGCGATTAAGGGAGCGGAAAAGGGATTTTACGGGGCGTTTACGGGTGCACTATCCGCGGCGAGCGCGGGGATTTCCGCAGCTGTTATCTTTTCCTTTATAATGGCAATGTTGTTTAAGTCAAAGAGTAAGAAGAATTGAGAAACGCTCGGCGAAAGCCGAGCGTTACGTCGATAGGTTGGGTTTGTTTCCGAAAATATCCGATTGCAGATAGGCGTCCGGAACGTTGCCGACGATGATAGATTCTCCGATGAGAATTTCCGTCAATACGGCGAAATTTTCCGTTCGAGAAGGCATCACGATGCTGATGTCTGCAATGACGTTCAGGTAGATGGAATGCTTGGTTTGGTTGATGCCGACGCTCTCGAATTCCGAAGAAAAATCGCAAGAGACGCTGCTTACCGGAATGATGCGAAAATTGATATTCGGTCCCACGCCGGCAAACGCTTCGATGCCCGTCAACGCGCCGAGGGGAATGGGGATTCCGTTCAAACTCAAATTTTTGAGATTGGATTGAGAAATGGAGGCGGTGTCTCGGGCGATTTTATTGATTTTCAAGGGATTTGCGGCAACGGAAATGATATTGCCCTC
>CAZRAS010000140.1:0-2944 GCA_964598045.1 uncultured Clostridia bacterium
GCACTCATTACAGCTTTCGTACCGAGCGCCGCCGCGATATCGCGAGCAAGAGAACGAATATACGTACCGCCGCCGCATTGAATTTTGATGCGAAAAGTGTCTTCCTTGCCCGCAACTCTATCCAACAGTTCCATGCCGTAAATATGAACTTGTTTGGGCGGAAGTTCGAAGTCGATCCCTGCACGCGCCAAATCGTATCCGCGCCGACCGTTCACGTTCTTCGCACTATACTTGGGCGGCACCTGCATGATATCCCCGAAAAAGGTCGGCAACACGTCCTTAATCTCCTCTTCATCGGGAATGCATCCGCCTTGCACGAGTGTTCCGGTCGAATCGAGGGTATCCGAATCCACGCCAAAAGTGAATTCGGCGATATACTCTTTCTTTTTCGCCAAGAAATAATCGAACAGTCTCGTAGCGTTTCCGACGCCGACGGGCAAAACGCCGCTTGCAAGCGGGTCCAGCGTCCCCATATGTCCGCAGGGCACGCCGGAAAGCCATTTGATCTTATTGACAACCGTCGAGGAAACAATCCCCGACGGCTTATCTACGTTGAAAAAACCGAAATTTTTAATAGTATCTTTTCGTTTCACGATTATCGAAGCTCAACCCCGAGCTTAAATTTAAGGTTGCCCAAGATTTTCTTCACGTACCCGTCCAAAACCTCGGGAGTAAACGCTTTTTCCACGTTGGAATCGGGCGTAAAGGTCAAAGTAAACGCCATGCTCTTCTTGCCGGCAGGGATCTGACCGCCGCGATACACGTCAAAGAGTTTCGCCTCCGTCACATACTTGCAAGAATGCAAAAGCACGTTTTCGATTTCTTCGCACGCGAGCGTCTCGTCTGCAATCAGCGCAAGATCACGCTTTACGGCGGGGAATTTAGGCAAGTTGGTATAACGCACGCGATCGTCCAACTCCAAAGCGTTCAAATCGAGTTCGCCGAGGTAAACTTTCTTATCGAGCCCCAATGACGCGGCAATACCGGGATCGAGTTCCCCGATGTTGCCGACGACTTTTCCGTCCAAAAGGATATCCGCCGAAATACCGGGATGCAGATAGGATTTCCGTGCTCTCACGAAGGTGAAGGTTAAATGGAATACCTTCGCCAACACTTCCACCGCGCCTTTCATATCAAAGAAATCTTGTTTTCCGCCCCAAATGCCGAGCACGAGATGTTTGCGTTCTTCAGGCTGTTCCCCTGCAGCCGTGTCACGGGGAAGGTAAACGTTCGCCACTTCAAACTCTCTGCCCTCGTCGTTGCCGCGGCGAATGTTACGCACGGCGTTCATAAGCATGGAAGGCGCAAGGAAGGTACGCATCACGGAAAGTTCTTCGCTGATAGGATTGAGAATACGCACGGCATTACGCTCCGTTGCATCTTCGGGAAGTTTCATCAACTCAAAATCTTTAGGAGAATAGAAGGAATAATTATACGCTTCCATAAAGCCCTGTGTTTTGAGTGTATTTTTTAAGTGAAGTTCTTTCTTCTGGGCATCGGTAAGTCCGCCGTCCGTAACCTGTGCCGCATTGAGGAAGGTAGGCACGACGTGTTCGTACCCGTACATACGAATGACTTCTTCCGCAAGATCGGGATAGCCGTCCACATCGTCGCGATAGCCGGGAATCTCCACGGTAAGCTTGTCGCCGTCAATCATCGGTTTAAAATTCAATCTTTCCAAAATAGAAAGAATCTCCTCGTCGGGCACGGTAATCCCGAGAAGGGCGTTGATCTTCGCAACGCTCGCCGTCATGACGCGAGGCGCCAAATCCGCCGCACAAACGTCCGTGCAAAGTTCGGTGATCGTACCGCAATGCAACTCTTCTATAAGATGCAACGCACGTGCCATACCAAGCGCATTGGTATATGCGTCCACCCCCTTTTCAAAACGAGCAGACGAATCGGAAGATTGTCCCAAAGCACGCGAGGTTTTTCTTACGTTGTCTCTGGCAAATTTTGCCGATTCAAAAAATACGTTTTTCGTCGTATCCTTAATTTCGCTGTTCAAGCCCCCCATAATCCCTGCCAACGCCACGGGTTTTTCCCCGTCGCAAATCACGAGGTTATCAAGGGTAAGGGTGAATTCTTTTTCATCCAACGTAACGATCTTTTCCCCCTTGTTCGCTCTACGTACGATAATTTTTCTGCCGCCGAGTTTATCTGCGTCAAACGCATGCATGGGCTGTCCCATTTCCAAAAGAACGAAGTTCGTAATATCCACGACGGGTGAAATCGAACGGATGTCGGAAAGAGCAAGACGTTTTCTCATCCAAGCGGGAGAAACGCCCCCTTGTATATTTTCTACATAGTGTCCTACATAACGAGGGCAAAGCTCGGGGGCAAGAACGTCCACCGTAACGGGCATCGCACTCGTCTTATGCGTCGTATAAGAATAGTCGGGTTCTTTGAGAGGCTTTTTGAGAACCGCCGCCACTTCACGTGCAATCCCTAAAATACATTGACAATCGGGACGATTTGCCGTGACGGAAATATCGAAAATCCAATCGTCAAGTCCGACGATTTTCTTGATATCTTCCCCAACGGGTGCGTCTTTGGCAAGATCGAGCAACCCGTCGAATTCCGCCCCCGGATAGAAATCGTCGTTGATGCCGAGTTCTTCCCCCGAACAAAGCATACCGAAAGATTCCACGCCGCGCAATTTTCCTTTCTTAATCTTCTTAGTGCCGTCAGGATTTTTTTCGAGCATTTGAGGATTGCGCTCCACCACCGTCGAGCCGTCGAGCGCACAGGGTGTTTTCATGCCCACGTATACGTTCGACGCACCCGTAACGATTTGAAGATCGTGTCCGTATTCGCCGCAATCCACAACGCAAATCTGCATATGGTCGCTATCGGGGTGAGGGGTAAGCGCTTTCACTTCGCCCACCACGACCTTATTTACTTTTTCGCCGAGGTAGGAAAGTTCCTCCACCTCAAAGCCGCA
>CAZRAS010000141.1:0-2922 GCA_964598045.1 uncultured Clostridia bacterium
AATCCCCCCTCGCTCTCCACCTCGAAATTACGTCCGTCCCCCATCCGAGTCAACCGTTTCGGCAATTCGGTGAAATCGTAATCTTCCCCCTCGCGCAAGTGGATAAACTCCAGTTTTTTCGGGAAAAGTTGAATGAGCGCATCAATCTCCGCCGTAACCACCTCACACCTGTTTTGCAAGGCAAAAATTCCGTTCAAACGGCGAAAGAGGGAATCTTTAGAGAGTGCCTTACGATAGAGCAACACTTCGTCTTTGGCGGCAAGCACCTCCGTTCTCTTTCCCGTGAGCGAGGCGATATTCTCCGCTGCCTTACGCGCGGAAATGCCATCTGCCGTCACGTACACAACGGGAAATGGCGTAAGCCCTGCCAACAGGTATTTCAAACTGTCCGAAACGCCAAAAACCGCCGTGGGCGTACCGCGACGGAGATCGTTTGCATAGGAGGCATATTCCTCCCCTAATTTTTCCAATGTTAAAAAATGGCGTTTCATGAATAATTCCTCTAAACGTGAGTTCGACGCCGTATTTCGACGTCGGATTCTCGCTTGTCTTCCTATCGCTAAAACGAAGCAAGATACGAAAAAGACAAGGAGAACGCGGCTTTTCCGCAGGGAGCGTACTTAGCGTACGTGACCAAGAAAAAACGTGAGTTCGACGCCGTATTTTGACGTAGATTCTTCGTTTTAATTATACTTGGACATAACGCGCTCTATATCCAATCCCCTCGCAAATTCCGCCGCCGCCTCACCGGCTTTATGACAAGCGTCCGCAAAAAGAGAATAATCCTCTTTTCGAACTTCTGCAAGCACGTAATTGATAATGGGAATATCGACAGCCTCGTCACGAATCCCGATACGAATACGGGGGAAATTTTTCAAGCCCGTCTCCCCGATAATGCTGCGCATCCCGTTGTGCGTACCTGCGCTACCGCCGGCGCGAATACGAACTTTCCCCTTGGGTAAATCGTAATCGTCGTATAAAACGAGCAGATGCGCTTCGTCGATTTTGTACTTGTTCATAAGCTGTTTGACTGCTCTGCCGGAGTTGTTCATATACGTCAAAGGACGGGCAAGAATAATTCTCTCCCCGCCGACGAACGCTTCGGCTACGCTCGCCTCGCATTCCTTTTTTTTGAACTTTGCTCCCAACGTTTCCGCAGCGTCGCCAACGGCAATATAGCCCATGTTGTGAAAGGTTTTTTCGTATTTTTTATCGGGATTTCGCAGACCTACAAGTAAATACATCGTGTTATCCTCCAAAACAGCCGCCGTTTATCTCGGCGGCTGTTCTTTCGTAAATTTTGTCGTTTATCGTTTGAATCAATCGTACAGCTTTGACATCGGTTTGTCAAGGTAAACGTTTTCGATCGCCGCCGCAAAAATATCCGCAACGGAGAGCACCTCGAACTTATCGATTCTCTTTTCATCGGGAAGATGCACGGTGTCGAGCATAACGAGCTTGTTGATTGCGGAATTTTGCAATCTTTCGATTGCGGGACCGCTCAAAACGGCATGCGTACAGCCGGCATACACTTCGGTCGCACCGGCTTCTTTGATTGCCGCCGCACCTTGACAAAGAGTGCCTGCCGTGTCGATCATGTCGTCGATCATAAGACAACGTTTTCCCTTAACGTCGCCGATGATGCTCATAACTTCCATCACGTTCGCCTTAGGACGACGCTTGTCAATGATAGCAAGAGGCACGCCGAATTTTTCAGCTACCTTTCTCGAACGCTTAACACTACCCAAGTCGGGAGCGACGACTACGTCGATATTGTTCTGTTTTGCAAAATAGTTATACAGAGTAGGACCGCCCAAAAGATTATCCACAGGGATATCGAAGAAGCCCTGAATCTGTTCTGCGTGCAAATCCATCGTCAAAACACGATCGGCACCTGCCGCCGTAATAAGATTTGCCACAAGCTTTGCCGTGATGGGATCACGGGAGCGAGCTTTTCTGTCTTGACGAGCATACCCGAAATAGGGAACGACCGCCGTGATACGCCCCGCAGAAGCACGCTTCGCTGCGTCGATCATAATGAGGAGTTCCATAAGATGGTCGTTTACAGGCGCGCAGGTGGACTGGATAATAAATAAGTCTCTGCCGCGAACCGTTTCCGCGAGGTGCACGTTGATTTCGCCATCGGAGAACTTACAAACTTCCACGTCGCCAAGCTCGGTATTGAGTTTCTTCGCGATTGCCTTTGCAAGTTCGGGGTTGGAATTACCGGAGAACAACTTGATTTCATTGCCGTGAGTTATCATGTGTAACCTTCCTTATTGTTTTATCGTGCCCTTCTTAAGACTTTTCCGTCCTAAAAAGTGACGATTTATTTTTCTTTTGTCTTTCCCATTTTCCCTTGATTTGTCTACGACGAATCTCTTATTACCTTATTATAATACCTTATTTCCCCGATTCTGTCAACCAAATACGCGACCTTTTCATATTTCTTTTTGTTGATTTTTTTTCTTTTCCTTTTCCGCCTTCTGTTTTTGCCTCATTGCGATAAAAAATCCGCTCAACACGTCCGCACATTCCTTTTCGAGAATTCCTCCGACCACTTCCGTTTTATGGTTGAGCAAGTTTGCCTCGGCAAGTTCGTTTGTCAGCGATCTCCCCTTTTGTTCGTAAGCGCCAAAGTAGATTTTATCCACGCGCGCGTTGAGACTCGCTCCCATGCACATGGGACAAGGTTCCAACGTTACGTATAGCTCACACCCCTCGGGAAGCCGCCAAGATCCGAATTTTTTACAAGCCTTGTCGATCGCCATCATCTCGGCGTGTGCGGAGGCAAGCTGCAATTTCGCACGACGGTTATAGCCGCGTGCCACCACTTTATCCTCGTACACGATAACAGCGCCGATGGGCACTTCCCCTTGCGCCAAACCTCGATTTGCCGCCTTGATCGCCGCACGCATAAAT
>CAZRAS010000142.1:0-2912 GCA_964598045.1 uncultured Clostridia bacterium
AAAAAATTTTTGAAATAGCGCCTATTTTCGCTTGACTATTTAATAGTTAGCTCCTAAAAGCTTTTTCTTTATTGTATCACTTTTTCTCCGCAATTGCAAGTATTTTGTAAAACTTTTTAACAACGATTATAAAACGCCCCGTTCTTTCATGTATTCTTCGAGAATTTCCGCCGCAAGCGCTATCATATCTCCGCAGGCGCGTTTTTTATAATATTCTTGCGTACGCGCTTCAGGATCTCCGCCAATTTGTACGGGCACCTTCATCCTCTGCAAGAGTTCCGCACAAATCAAACTCCCCGTTTGCGCTCGATATTTGCCGCACAATTCCTGCACGATCGCATACGTTTGCCTTTTGTTTTCAGGGGTATTTTCCCCTTTCGCAAAAACGGCACCGACCACGAATGCCATTCCGCTTACAGCGCCGCAAGTTAAACGCAACCGACCGAGTCCGCCACCAAACGGAAGCATAAGTTTGATAATATCTTCCTCGCACATCCCCATAACATCCGAAAACGTCAAAGCGACTGCCTGCGAACACGCATATCCTTGTAAGAAATATTCTTTTGCCTTTTCTTTTCTTGACATTTTATCCATCTCCTGCTACTATATTCAATGATATGGGAAGAATTTTTTACGCCGACAAATCCGAATATTCGTCAGAAGAACTCCTTTCTCGCATACTCGCGCAATTCTACAAGATCGAAAATGCCGAGATCGCGAGAACGAAAAACGGAAAGCCCTATTTGGCAAACAAGGAAACACCCCTGTATTTTTCTATTTCACATACAAGAACGCTGATTTTTATTGCCTTTTCCGAAAACAATATCGGTTTGGACGCCGAACTGCTCGATCGAAAAGTCGACTATAAAAAAATCTGCGCAAAGTTTTCCTACGAAGAACAAAAAGAAATTTCCTCGACAGAAAGCTTTCTCACCCATTGGGTGGCAAAAGAAAGCGCCGTCAAATATTTAGGCGGAACCCTTGCCCGCGACTTAAAAAAGCTGACGCTTACGCGCGACGTAATCACATATGAAAACCAACCCTTGCCGATCACTGCACGTTTTTTTCAATTTCAAGGACATATTCTCTGCGTTTGCGGCAAACAGGATTTCATAAACGTTGAATTCATTCCCTTTTCATCTACGTAATCTATTATATCATACTCATCACGAAAATACAAGTATTCAAGGAGAAAAATTATGATCGGTGTTGTCATTGCCATGCAAAGCGAGGCAGATATCTTATTACAAAACATGAACGTTTCCCATTCTTTAACCGTTAGCGGCAAACCCGTTCACGTGGGCATTGCCTACGGAAAGGAGATTGCCCTCTGTGTTTGCGGCGTAGGCAAAGTAAACGCTGCGCTCGGCGCGCAATTGCTCATCAACAAATTTGCGGCGGAAAAGCTTCTCAATTTCGGCGTAGCCGGCTCGCTCAACAGACAAACCAAGCTCTGCGGCGTCTATCAAATTTCTCACGCCACGCAATTTGACTTCGACCTCGTACAAATCAACAACACGAGCATCGGAACTTTGAACGAATACGAAACCCCCTATTTGCAGCTTTCCCGTATCGAAGGATTCGAAGAGCGCAAACTCGGGACAGCCGACCGTTTCAATGACGCTCCCGAAGATTACGCCCTCCTCACCAAGGAATTGGGTGCGGATATTCGCGACATGGAAGGCGGCGCAATCGTCCAAGCGGCTTATGCGGCAAAGCTGCCCGTTTACTCGATAAAAGCCATTTCCGACATTGCCGGTGAGGGCAGCACGACGGAACAATATATCATCAATCGAGAACGCGCGTTACGAAACTTACAGGAAAAATTACCGGACGTCTTTAACGCGCTGTAAGAATAGAGGTGCATTATGATTGATTTAGGTGACTGGAACGAACGGCTTGCCCCCCTTTTTGCCGACGAACGCTATTTGAAAATCAGACGATTTTTGATCGAGGAATATCGCAATCACACGGTATATCCCGATATGTACGATCTATACAATTGTTTCCGTTATACACAATTTGAAAACGTCAAGGTCGTCTTGCTCGGACAAGACCCCTATCACAACGTCGGTCAGGCACACGGGCTTTGTTTTTCCGTGCAAGACGGAGTAAAAAATCCTCCTTCTCTCGAAAATATTTTTAAGGAATTGCAATCGGACATCGGATGCCCCCTACCCAAAAGCGGAAACTTGACCAAATGGGCCAAAGAGGGTGTACTTCTCATGAACACTTCCCTCACGGTTCGCGCTCATCAGGCAAACTCTCATTCCAAATGCGGTTGGGCATGGTTCACGGATAGCATCATTCAACTCATTTCCGAACAAAAAGAACACGTCGTATTTATTCTTTGGGGCGGAAACGCTCGCAGCAAAAAATCCTTAATCGACGAGTCCAAACATTTGATTTTGGAAACCGTACATCCCTCTCCTCTATCCGCCTATAACGGATTTTTCGGATGTAAGCATTTTTCCAAGACAAACGACTATCTCAAAGCACACAGCCTTACACCCGTAGACTGGGATCTCACCAAATAGAAAGTATCCAATAAACAACTAAGGAAGTATGTTTCACATACTTCCTTAGTTTTACGTCTTACAAAGGGACTATTTTTATATTCATGTTAGACATAATACCATAAAAAACGCATACAATTCAATGCATTATTTTCTTGAATAAACCATATTGCGTTTTCACGCTCGAAAAAGAGGCAATCCCTTCTTACATCAATTTTGCCAGAATTTTTTTCAAGGCATATTTACAATGTTCATAAGTCAAACCGCCCTGAAAGTAAGCAGTGTACGGCTCTTTAACAGGCGCATCGGCGGAAAGTTCGATGGAAGCGCCCTCCACGAAACAACCGGCCGCCATAATTACTTTACTGTCATATCCGGGCATATCCCAAGGTTCCA
>CAZRAS010000143.1:0-2896 GCA_964598045.1 uncultured Clostridia bacterium
GATTCCCTTTTCTCCCACGGGCAGAAGGGTAATTTCAAACCCTCCTTGTCCGCGTTTTTTGAGGGTGTGTAACCCGGCGTGATGTTCGATGGAGGTGGAAAGAATGTGTTTCTTTCCCGTTCTCGCTCCTTTTTTTGCGGCGGAAAGAATGGCTTGATTGTCCGCCTCGCTTCCGCCGGAGGTGAAGTAGATTTCATTCGGCTTTGCGCCGATGCACGCGGCAATTCGAGCTCTGGCGTCTGCCAAAGCTTCGGCAGCTGCTTGTCCTACGGAGTGCAGGCTGGACGGATTGCCGTAGATATCTTCTAAGTAGGGGAGCATAGCCGAAAGAGCTGTTTTGCTCATCTTGGTGGTTGCTCCGTTGTCTAGATAAATTTGCATATTGTTCTCCTGTGTGAATCGTTTGTGTTTTGACGATTCTTGACTTTTCTGTATTATAGCATCTTTTACCTACCTTGTCAATAGGTAAATAGGGTGAATTTGAAAAAATTCGAATTTTTTTAGAGACGTTGCGTCTTTTTGTTTTGAATCACTTGAAAAAAGTTCGTAAATGTGATAAAATAATGAAAATACACGCAAGAGAGAACGAAATTCTTGCTCTTGACAGAAAGAATAGGAGAGAAGTGAAGTATGTTATTTGGAAAACACATCAACCGATACTATCTTAAACATATGCCCGTCCTTTTGCTCGGCATTGTGATGTTGATTGTGGTTGACTACGTACAGTTGCTCGTGCCCGAAATGTACCGCATGGTCATCAACGGGATGAATGAGGGCGAAGTGCTGTACGAGGGCGTCATGATGCCTTTCGATATCAACTTTTTGTTGGACAAAATCTGTTTGCCGCTCATTATTGTCATTTTATTGATGGTGGTGGGGCGATTTGTTTGGCGTATTTGCTTTTTCGGCTCGGCGATCAAAGTGGAGACGGACTTGCGTGGCAGAATGTTCGATCGTTGTAAGGACCTGTCGCAAGAATACTACATGGTCAACAAAGTGGGCAACATGATGAGTTTGTTCACCAACGATCTGGAGACGGTGCAAGATTGTTTCGGGTCGGGGGTGCTTTGTCTTTGCGATGCGGTGATGCTTGGGGGCATGGCGTTTATCAAAATGACTCGAATGAACTGGGTGCTCACCCTTTTGTCCATGATTCCTTTGGGACTGATGCTGGCGGTGGCGCTCGTGGTCGGCAAATACATGACGCTGAAATGGGAGGAAAGACAGGAAGCTTTCTCATCCCTGTCCGATTTTTCGCAGGACAGTTTTGCGGGAATTTCCGTCATTAAGGCGTTCGTAAAAGAATCGAAGGAACTGTTGGCGTTCAAAAGACTGAATAAAAACAATGAAAACGTCAACGTGGAGTATGTCAAGCTCTCCACGATCATGAATATCTCCATTACCTTATTGATCGAATCGGTCACCTGCATTATTTTAGGATATGGCGGCTATTTGGTGTATACGGGAACGTTTAACGGGGGGCAACTTTTGGAATTTTACGGCTATTTCAACTCCGTGATTTGGCCGGTTATGGCAATTTCCGAGCTGATCGAGATGCGTTCGAGGGGAAAGGCTTCTCTGAATCGTATCAGCGAACTTTTAGACGCGGTGCCGGCGGTTGTGGACGCCGAGAACGCGACGGACGATCGACCGATCGAAGGGGATATCGAATTCCGCAATCTCACCTTCCGTTATCCGGGCGGCGAATACGACGTGTTGAAAGACGTTTCCTTTACCGTTCGTCGCGGAGAACGCGTGGGCGTCATCGGCAAGACCGGATCGGGCAAGACGACCATCGTCGATTTGTTGTTGCGTACCTACAACGTCCCCGACGGGAGTATCTTCCTTGACGGACGGGACGTAAATACCATTCCCATTAAAACGGTGCGAAAATATGCGGCGTACGTACCGCAGGACAATTTCCTTTTCAGCGATACGATCGAGGCGAACATCGCGTTTGCCACCGACGGGGGCGTGGAGGAGGACATCGTGCACGCGGCAAGACTTGCGGACGTCGACGATAATATTCGCGAGTTCGGCATGGGGTATAAAACGGTGCTCGGAGAACGAGGCACCACCGTTTCGGGGGGACAGAAACAGCGTATTTCCATCGCGCGTGCCGTGATGAAGAATGCGCCTATTCTTATTTTGGACGACTCCGTGTCTGCCGTAGACGTGAAGACGGAAAAGGCGATTTTGGAAAACTTGCAAAAGGAACGCACGGGAACGACTATTCTCATTGCCCATCGTGTTACGACGGTGGAGAAGATGGATAAGATTATTTACGTGGACGACGGCAAAATTTTGGCGGTCGGCACGCACGCGGAGTTGCTTGCAACCTGTCCCGAATACAGGAGGATGGTCGAGCTTCAACGTCTGGACGATATGGAAAACGGAGAAGGAGGACAAGCGTAATGTATGAATTTTATCCTCTGATTACCGTCGGCGGTATTATCGGCTTGCTTTCGATTATCCTCGTCGTTGCGTACGCGCTTATTAAAGATAAAAAGGAAGCGCTCGGGTTCGATCGCGATATGAAAGATACTGAAATTCTTCGTCGCTTGCTCGCCTATGCGAAACCGTACTGGAAGCAGTTCGTGCTCGTGTTGCTCCTTATGTTGTTTGCCATTGCATACGACGTGATTTCCCCCATTATCATCGGCAAGATCGAAGGAATGTTTAAGGAATCGTTCGAGTTGTCCGCCCTCTTTTCTTACGTGGCGGTGTACGTAGGGATGCTTCTCGTGTCGATGGCGAGCTTGTACGTGCAGACCCTCGTATTGCAAAAGGTGGGGCAACGCATTCTGTCGAATATTCGTCAGGACTTGTTCGCGCATATCGAGAGCCTCTCCCATGCGCAGCTTCGGGATATGCCCGTCGGGAAGCTCGTGACGCG
>CAZRAS010000144.1:0-2886 GCA_964598045.1 uncultured Clostridia bacterium
TGGGTGACCATGATGACGAGACGCTCGCCTGCGATTTCACGAATCAAATCCATGATCTGTACGCTCGTCGTCGTATCCAACGCGCCCGTCGGTTCGTCGGCGAGCAAGATCTCCGGATTGTTGACGAGCGCTCTGGCAATCGCCACACGCTGCATCTGACCGCCCGAGAGCTGGTTGGGCTTTTTATTGATTTCGGCACCCAACCCCACTTTCTTCAACGCCTCTTCCGCGCGTTTTCTGCGTTCTGCTTTGGAGACGCCTGCAATCGTCAACGCAATTTCCACGTTCCCCAAAATCGTCTGGTGCGGGATGAGATTATAGGACTGAAACACAAACCCGATACGATGATTTCTATACGTATCCCAGTCGCGATCGTCATAATCTTTCGTGGACTTGCCGCAAATGACAAGATCGCCGGAGGTGTAATGATCGAGTCCGCCGATAATATTGAGCAGTGTCGTCTTTCCGCACCCGGACGCACCCAAAATGGAGACAAATTCATTTTTACGGAACTTCAAATCCACCCCTTTCAATGCATGAACGGTGAGATTTTCGGTTACGTAATCCTTTTTAATGTTTTTTAACTGTAACATGACGTACCTCCGCTCCGTATCAGTTAACGAGATAAAGAAATATTCGTTTTCTCTTCGCTTGCCAACGAGCAGAACTCATCGACAAGAGCAAGCATTTCTCGGAAGCGTTCTTCGCCGAACTTTTCCACCAAGCGATTTACGAAATTGACATACACTTCTAAATCTCTTCCATAGGTTTCATATGTCTCTTCCGTAAGTTCCACGTAGGCAATTTTTCTATCTACGCTGTCGGGAACGCGTTTCACCACGCCCTGTGCTTCCAAACGGCTCACCATCTGCGACACCGCCGAACGCGTAACCCCGAGCGCCTGCGCAAGCTGTGTGGAAATAACCCTCTTTCCTGCATATTTCGCACAAACAATCTCGCCCAACATTCTAAATTCCGTATTGTTAAACCGAGTCTTTTTGTCAGCCGTAGACAACGTCTCTACTTTACGCACTAAGACGAAAATTTCTTTCAGATAACTTTCTGTATTTTGGTTCGCCGCTTCTTTCACTTTTTTAGACATATCGCACCTCACTTTTTATTCTTTATTACAAAAACTATTATAGATACTCTCGACGATTTTGTCAAGGAATGAAATGACACTTTTTTTGAATTTTACAAAATTTTCACATTGTTAACGCAGTTTCACAAAATCTTCCTTTTCGAACCTATCTTTTTATTCTCCGTTCCCCTTTTATGAAAAATTCCTTTTCAAAAAGACTTGTCAAACACAAAAAAAAATGCTACAATATGTATACGACATGTATATGACGGTCGTCTATGCAAAACAACCGATTTTTCTTCGGTCACGGCCGTTCAAACAAAAGACTTTCGGAGGTATCTATGGATCGTCTCATTTCCTATTTACAAAATGCGCTCACCCCCTATCACGCCGTACGGGAAGGCGAAAAACTTCTCATCGACGCAGGATTTACCAAACTTTTAGAAACGGAAGACTGGCAAATTGAAGAAGGGGGCAAATATTACGTCGCCCGCGGCGGCGCGCTCATTGCGTTCATCGTTGGCTCGCTCAACGAATTTTCTTATAAAATCGTCGCGTCTCACACCGATTCGCCTGCTTTGAAACTCAAAGAAAATCCCTTGCAAAAATCGGCGTTATACGCCACCCTCAATACGGAAACGTACGGAGGGGGCATTTGGTATTCCTTTTTCGACCGTCCTTTGAAGATTGCAGGGCGGGTCATCAAAAAAGAGAACGATCGCCTGTACGAAGAAGTGATCGATTCCCCTTTCAAAGTCGTCATTCCGTCCGTTGCCATTCACCAAAACCGCAACGCCAACGACGGCTTCTCCGTCAACGCGCAAATTGACTTAGCCCCCTTAATCGGCTTAGCAAGCGGCATAGACAGCAACGAAACGCTGCTCACGAAAATTGCAGGCGGTGAAGCGATTTCCCACGATCTTTTCCTCGTGAACGCAGACATGCCCTATTCGTTTGGTGTAAACGACGAATTTTTGGCTTCTCCCCGCATCGACAATTTAACCAGCGTGCACGCGTCTTTATCCGCTTTGATCGACAGTGAAAACGTCAGCGGCATTTGCGTAGCCGCCTGCATGAACAACGAAGAAATGGGCAGTTTAACGGCAGAAGGCGCCGACGGTGATTTCCTCGAAACCACACTTCGTCGCATCGCCTATTCTCTCCGCTTTGACGACAACGAATATTATAAGGCACTCTCCTCTTCTTTCCTGCTTTCCGTGGACAATGCACACGCCGTGCACCCCAATCATCCCGAAAAAGCAGATCCCACCAACAAGACGGCGCTCGGCGGTGGGATCGTGATCAAAAATCACGCCAACAAGGCATATATCACGGACGGCATGGCATCCGCCCTTGTCAAAACGGTGTTTGAAAAAGCCGACGTGCAATATCAAACCTTTTTCAATCGCTCCGACGTACGAGGGGGGAGCACGCTGGGTGCTTTGGCACTCCGCCACACGAGCATGCTCGGCTCGGACATCGGACTTCCCCAGCTTGCCATGCACTCCGCTTGCGAATGCTTCGCCAAAGCCGATTACGAAGAAATGGAAAAAGGACTTTCCGCGTTTTATAAGGCGACCTTCCTTCGCGACGAAAAGGGCGTAACGATTCGTTAAATCGACTTTGCGGCAACGCGTATAAAAGTTTGAAATTTCCCATAAATTTGCAATAAACGCAACCCTGCCCCGTGGTTTTCACCACGGGGCAGGAATTTTTCTATCGACATATTTTCAATGTAATAACATTCTGCATAAATTTTATTTTCTATAATAGAAAGTTGCCCTTCCTTTTCCTTCTTTACCTAT
>CAZRAS010000145.1:0-2836 GCA_964598045.1 uncultured Clostridia bacterium
ATCCTCATTTCCCGCATCGTCTTGCAAATCGGCATTAACGGCACCTTTGCGCGCGATGATATTGTTTAACGCGTCGTGGCTGTCGCTTCCGTAAGCAAAATAATAGTCGCCTTTTTCCAAAATATAAGTTCCTTCTCCGTTTGCGTCGTACGAAGTTAAATCACGCTTGTCTACCGTAATCTCCAAAGTCTGACTTTCACCCGGCGCCAATGTTTTGGTCTTTGCAAAACCGATCAACTCCACTGCGGATTTTTCGATTCCGTTCGCCTTGTCGTAATCAGTGTAAGGTTTTTGAAGGTAAAGCTCGAACACGTCTTTTCCGGAATAGGTCTCACTTGTATTCTTAATCTTAATCGTAGCGATAAATTCGCCGTTTTTCTCTTTCACCTTAAAATCCGTACGTTCAAACGTCGCATAACTTCCGCCATGACCGAATGCATACGCCACTTCTTCCCCGTAACTCCAACTTCCCGAAGAATTTTTAACACCAGCATTTCCGCTTGCGTTCCCTTGGTTCAACACCATGTCTTCGTAACGAGTTTCGTAATATTTGTACCCTACGTAAATCCCTTCTTGGTACACCACGTATTTGGTGCTATGCGCATACGTTTCCGTCGCCGGCACTCCGCTTGCGTCCGAATAGGTAAAATCGCCCGTATTTACCGTGGATGGCGCAGAATAGTTATCGTACGCGTACGTATCGGCAAGTCTGCCGTTCGGATCGGCCTTTCCCGTCAAAACATCCGCAATCGCACGATAGCTGCTCGTTCCACCCGTCCCCACCCATAAAATGGAATCGATGTCATATTTCGCAAGGGTTTTAAACTGAATCGGGTTACAAGTGTTCAGCAACAGAACGATGCTTTTAATTTTCCCGGTTTCTTTATACTCCGCGAGTTTATCCAAAATCCCGATTTCCTCGGTGGTTAAATCCAAATAGTTGTTGTCGACGTGTCCGTCGGCGGAAAAATCGGTGTCACCGTTTTCAGCCCCTTGACGAGAAAGGATAAACACGGCGCTATCCGATTCGCCCGCGCCAGTCGTCCGGTCGGAAACACTCTCGACCTTACTGATCGGCGCTTCGTTTACGGAAAATTCCACATAGTTCAAATCCCCGTTCGGGAAAGTGTTGAACATTTTCCACTTATAATTTTGCGCCACCACTTCATACTGATTATAAAGTGCTTCGTTGATTACAAGCCCGTTAGAAGTCAATGCACTACGCAAACTTTCGTTGGTGTTTGCCGCATGATACCCGCTGCCTTGCCCCGTTGTTATGTAATTCGTAGGGAACTGCGAAACGCCGTATAAGGAAATTTTCGTTCCTTCCTGATAAGGCAACGCGGAATTTTCGTTTTTAAGCAAAACGGTACCCTCGGTGTCAACCCTTTTAATCACGTCTTTCAGGTAGGTATACAATCCGTCTTCGTTCCATTTGGTTTGGAAAACATAGCCGCCGTTCCCGTCTTTTCCTGCCGTTTCGTCCCAATGCCAACGATACTGCATAAAATATTCGGGTTTATAATATAAAACGTCGGGCGTCTCGTTGTTTCCGTCGTCCACTTTTATGGAAGTTTCTATACCCAAATAGGCATTAATCCAACCCTCATACCCCATCGCAATCGATTCACCGACAAATAGAATGGTAAGCAAAATAGCGATAAACACAGTCGCCAAGCACCAAAAAGGTCTGTAAAAAAGTTTCTTTACATGTTTATTCATTGTCACCGACACCTCTTTTCATCAATTTCTTTTTTGCTATAAAGGACGCGATCGAACCGACAAATATAACGCCGAATACTACGTCGCAAACAAACATCAACGTTTGCCACCAAGTATCGAAGATCGTCGCCTCCTGCCCGGTTTGTCCGTTGACCTGTGCAAACACGAAGTTTACCCCGATCACGGCAACGGTAAGATAAAAGCAAAGTACGCCGCATGCTCCCGCAATTATCCCCCAAGGAATTTTTTTCCAAAGTTTACTCATTTTTGCCTCCAAATATTTTTATCCGCGCGGCTTTGTTATCAAACCGACGCTTTGTATCCAAATTATAATATAATCGAAATTTTTTTCAAATAGGAAATTCAAATTTTGTAGTTTTGCATTCAAATTTTGTCATTTTGAAAACTTTTTTATGATTTTCCATCCCTTCTCGTCCTTTTCCTCTCTTTCGGGTTGTATGTCCTAAATCCGTCATCTTACGAGCTGCCTCTATATTTCCGGCTTTTTCCATTCGTACAGTTTCCTTACAATGCCATTTATTCAGCTCGATGATTTTTATAAAAGGCACAATTCGTCCCCCGTTTTTCTTCAAAAATGTTCAAAAAAGTCCGGCGTCAACTAACGTCGGAACGAAAAAATCCCCTAAAATCACAAAAATCAATCGGCTAAAAGTAGAAATATTTTACGCAAAAACTCTGAATGCCTTACCGCTTTCATAATAATAAAAGCGAAGAATGTATAAAATAAAACAATGAACGAATCATAACAAAATTGAAAACAAGCACGATAAAGGACCGTGCTTGTCGGCAATAGATTCAATTTCTTTTGCCTTTTTCGAAGTCACTTCGCGATCTCGAGGTACAGATTTTTTCTCTCCTTCCCTGCCCCCATTTTCACACCGAGAAAATCGCATCACTTTAAAAGCATACTATAATCCACGCTTATATACCATATAAAAATAAATTATTTAATAGAAAATTTTCGATAATTCCATTAAGAAATTTTTATATTTTTTTCCTTTTGCCTATCCCAAATCGTTGCAAAAAACGTAAAAATATGGTAAGATAAGAATATCAATAAATTCGATTAAACACGTGTTGAAAATTTATTTTT
>CAZRAS010000146.1:0-2817 GCA_964598045.1 uncultured Clostridia bacterium
GTCGAGCCGAACACCGTATTATTGGGAATGACGATCGTCAAATTATCGGGTGTCACGATTTTTACACTGAACAGCTTAATCTCCTTGACCGTTCCCGACGTACCGCCGATGTCCACGTAATCGCCGGCTTGAAAGGGTTTGGAAAAAATCAACAAAATCCCGTTTGCCAAGCTTGCCAACGTGTTTTGTAAGCCGAGCGCAATGGCAAGCATCACGGAGGAGAACGCCGCAATGATGTTTTCCGTGGAAAAGCCGAGCGTACCGATGATGACGAACAACAATCCCACGTATGCGATAAGCGATATCACCGAAGTCACAAACGAAGCCGCCGAGTTGTCGATCTTACGATTTTTCATCGCACTCTTCTGCACCGTTTTCGTAATGACGGCAATCAACAGCAACCCGACAAAAAGAATAGCAAGCGCCCAAGCGATTGCCTTTCCGGGACCGCTGAAAAATGCCCATACGGCGGCTTGTACTTGTTCCCAAAACTCATTCATTGACTACGACCTCTTATTTGTTATACTTTTCTTCAATCGCCTTGATTTTCGCGATACGACGATCGTGACGTTCGCCCCCCTCATATTCAGAGGTGAGGAAAGCGTGTACGATCTCTTCCATCATGCCGACACCGATGACTTTTTCCCCGAACGCAAGCATATTCGCATCGTTGTGATAACGGGTATATTTTGCGCAATATACGTCGTGACAATGGGCGCAACGTACGCCGGGCACTTTATTCGCCACGATGGAAACGCCGATCCCGGACGAACAAACGACGATACCGCGTTCGCATCTCCCTTGAGCCACCGCTTCTGCGGCAGGCAACGCAAAATCGGGATAATCGCAGGAATCGAAACTGTCCGTGCCGAAATCTTCCACTTCATGTCCGTTCTTTTTCAAATACGCAATCAGGCTACGCTTTAAATTCAAGCCGCCGTGATCGCAAGCTACTGCAATTTTCATACTTCGATAACTCCTTTACTTATGTATTTTTTTAGGTCTTCCCCGTGTTTTACCCGTTGAGGTTTTGGGCGGCAATGCGTATTCTTTCAACTGCAATTTTTCAATCAACGCAGACATACCCCCCTCCAACATCTCGTAAACACGACGATATTCGTCAATGGAAAACCCGTACGGATCGGGAATGCCGTAGCCGACGAGTTCTTCAAACGAATAAACGTTATTCTCGATTTCTTCCGCACCCGCTTTGCGCAAAGCGTTCCAACGCAAATCCATCAAAAAGGATTTTTGTCGTTCGGTCATACACACGAAAACAAAAGCTTCCTTCAACAATTTATCCGATATTGGCGAAGAAGAAAATTTTCCGATTGTAACACCGCGTTCTTCCAAAACCTGAACGGATTTCGGATTCATGAGGTCGCCCTTTTTGGCGGCGACGCCTGCCGAGCAAACCTTAAACCCACGCAATTTTGCTTTCTTTATTTGTTTTTTTAAGAGGTATTCCGCCATGGGCGAACGACAAGTATTGCCCGTACAAACGAATACGATTTTTTTTAGTTTGGTTGCACTCATTGCATACCTGCCCCCCTCTCTTTCGTAGGATTAGTGTTTCACGTCAACGGAAGTACACGCCTTTCTTAAACGGTTGAGCACGCCCACCATGACGCCGTCCTTTTTCTTCGGTTCAACGGCAATCAGAATATCGCAAACACCTTCCGCCTCGCGTAACAAGCCATACAAGCGGCTTGCCATTTCCCGTTCGTCTTTTCCCAAATTCAAGAGCTTAACGTCGCAAAAGTGCCACGAAGCAATCACTTCGTCTTCCGCCAAAAGTGCCACGCGTTTTCCCGTTTGTTCTCGGCATAAACGAGCAGCCTCGTCTACCCTTTGACAAAGCGCCGTCTGACATCTGGGTGAATAATGCTTGTATAAAACGCCGGGACTTTTCACCTTTTCTTTTCCGTCGAGCACGGGGGTATACTCACCGCAAACACCCACCACGTCCGCAATCATTTCCCTCGTGACAAGCCCGGGACGCAAAATCACGGGATACTCTCCCGTCACGTCGCACACCGTGCTTTCGATGCCGCCTACGGAAATACCGCCGTCCAAAATCAAGGGAATTTTCCCATGAAAATCGTCATATACGTGTTGAGCCGACGTAGGGCTGACGTGTTTGGAAAGATTAGCACTCGGCGCCACGATGGGAATATCCACCGCGCGCAAAAACGCTTGTGCCCCCTCATGAGAGGGAATGCGTACCGCCAATGTATCCAGTCCGCAAGACACGTACGGACTGACCTTACCCGTCGAGGGATACACGAGTGTCAACGGTCCAGGTAAAAAGGCATCGCGAAGAAGCTTTGCATACGGGGGATCGTAATCGATGATCTGCGATAAATCGTAATCCCGATGCACGTGCGCGATCAACGGATTGTCGTTCGGTCTGCCCTTCACCTCAAAAATTTTTTTCACGGCACCGTCGTCAAAGGCATTCCCGCCCAAGCCGTACACCGTCTCCGTCGGCATACCGACCACGCCGCCGTTCATAATAATCTCTTTTGCTTTCGTCAGACTTTCCGACGAAATCACCTCTATCTTTGTTTCCATATTCTTACTCAAAAGGAAGCTCGTCATCCATCGCCGCCTTTAATCCGTCCCCTTTACGAAGGGGAGCCTCCGGCGGTTCGGGCGGCATATAGTCGTCCTCGGGCGCTACGTATTCCTCGTCCTCTTCCATATATTCCTGTGCGTGCGAACCGAATTGAGGAGGTTCGTCATCGCGATTTTGATCGTCAACGTCCACGAACTTCGTACATTCGCCGATGAACTTCAACGCAACCCTGCCCTGTT
>CAZRAS010000147.1:0-2814 GCA_964598045.1 uncultured Clostridia bacterium
CTCAATCATAATTTTCGCTTTGATTTCTTCTAAGCGTCCTTCCAGTTCCTCCAACCTGTTTTTTGTGGAACTGGTCACAACGCCCTGCTCGATTGCCGCCAAAAGATTGCTGATTGCTTTCTCGGTAGCGTTTTTCTCTTTCGCAAGCATACTCAAAAAGGATTGGTCGCGCAGACGCTTTTGATTGGCTTCAATGATACGATCAGCCAAATTGGAAATGGCGGCGGTGGTATCAAGTATCTGGTGGGTGGTCTCTATGACGAGATTTTCAATCACATCCTTTCGCACCACCGATTTTTTGCAACTGCCGGAACGCTTACGCCCCGAGCATTTATAGTAACGCTTTACAATACCCGACTTCGACGTGCCTGTTTCCGCGCTGATAGGCTGTCCGCAATAGCCGCAGTACATTTTTTCACGGAGCAGATAAACGACGTCGGGGCTTCGCTTGCCGTATTTGTTTGCCTTTACCTTTTGCTGTACGATTTCAAAAATATGCTCGGGCACAATGCGCGGATAAGTGTCGGTAAATTCTTCGCCGTTGTGGTGATACACGCCTGAATACTTCTCGTTTTTCAACATCAGATGCACCGTATTTCTGGCGAATGGCTTGCCTCGGTTCAATATACCCCGCGCGGTCAGGTCATCAATGATTTCGGTTACGATTACGCCGTTTGCATATTGCTCGTAAATATAACGGACGACCTCGGCTTTTTCCTCGTCGATCACGACCTTTTTATCTACAATCTTATAACCGTAAAGAACGTAACCGCCGGTAAAATTGCCTTTCTGTCGGCTCTCGTTCATTCCGCGCCGTACTTTCTGGGAAAGCTCCGCAGAATAGTATTCCGCCATACCCTCCAAGAGCGATTCGAGGATGATGCCCTCGGGTGTGTCGGGAATATTCTCCATAGCCGATAAGATCTTCACACCATTATCGCGCAAGGTCTTTTTGTGCATCGCCATCTCGTATTTGTTACGGGAAAAGCGGTCGAGCTTGTAAACAAGAATGTAGTCCCACGCCTTTTTCGCACTGTCGCGCAGCATACGCTGAAAGTCTCGGCGGTTGTCATTCGTGCCCGTCATAGCTCGGTCAATGTAGGTATCTACAATAATGATACCGTTGCGCTCGGCATATTCCTGACAGACACGCTGCTGACCTTCAATGGATTGCTCGGTCTGATTGTCACTGGAATAGCGCAGGTACGTTACTGCTGTTTTCATTTCGTAATCCTCCTATCTTCGTTTTCTTATAGAGTAGCAGATTTTCAATGAAAATGTAAGAAAGTCAACCTCTACACTTTCAGAAACTTATCGTATCATCTTGTATAGAGGAAATATTATCCTCATTTTCATCAAACCCCTTTCTTTCCTTTCTCTCTCCTTTCTCACCGCCACTCACATCGGGAAAATCCGAAAACGTCAAGGGAAAAAGAAAAAAGTATTGCAGTCATAGAACAAAAAAAGAGCCGACTTAAAAAACAGTTTTTCTGTCAATCAAGTCGGCTTTTTGAATTTTCAGCGATACTTTTTTCCCCTTGACGGTGGCGGATTTTTCTGATACAATCCATACTCCATTTTCCAAAATCAAAAGGAAAAGTATTACCCATTTATAGTAAATACGGAAACTGCCTACCCAAATACAAAAACTGTCGGGATAGACTTTCTTACATTTCGCCACGCTTTCCGCTATACTGAATAAAAAAGGAAAGGAGCCACACTATGAAAGAAATTCAAGTCAAAGACAACGATACCGGCTTAAAGGTGTTTATCAATGCCGTTCCCAATCTTACGCAGATACCGAAGAATATTACCGATACTCTTGTGACCACATTGGAAATGCAAATATCCGAGCATTTTGAAATAACACAAAAAAGCAAGCCTTGCACCGATAATTAACCGTTTTTTATAGGGATTTCTGCGGCTTTCCTCTGTTTACAATAAATTGCAATATATTTATTGTAAAATAATAGTATCAAAAACTGACGGAGGAACACGAATGGGAAGAAAAATTACGATAAAGCAAATGAAAGCGTTTGAGGAATATCTATGTGAGGACGAAAAGAGCCATATCACGATTGAAAAATATATGCGTGATATCCGCGCCTTTTCGGAATACGTGGGAGAGCGTGACATTACCAAAAATACCGTGTTATCTTACAAGGAAATGTTAGGCGGCAAGTACGCCGTGGCAAGCGCAAATTCAATGCTTGCCGCGCTCAATCATTACTTTCGTTTTTGCGGTTGGCTTGATCTTTGCATCAAGCAATTCAAGGTGCAGAAAAAAGCATTTTGCCCCGCTGAAAAGGAGCTGACGAAGGAGGAATACAAACGCCTTGTCAAAACAGCGGAGCAAAAAAATAACGAGAGGCTGGCTCTCGTCATTCAAACAATATGCGGTACGGGCATCCGTGTCAGCGAACTTTCCTACATCACGGTTGAAGCGGTACAGAAAGGACAAGCCACCGTTTCGTGTAAGGGCAAAACGCGCACGATTTTTATAATCGCGGCTCTGCAAAAAAAACTACTACGATATGCAAAGGAAAGGCGCATCACATCGGGCATGATATTTATTACAAAATCGGGCAAAGCAATGAACCGCTGTAATATATGGAAAGAAATGAAGTCGCTCTGCGTTCAAGCCGAAGTGTCACCCAACAAGGTGTTTCCACATAATTTGAGACATCTTTTTGCAAGAACATTTTACGGCATCGAAAAGGATATTGCCAAGTTAGCGGACATTCTCGGTCATAGCAACATCAACACCACCCGCATTTACATCGTCACTACAGGAGCCGAACATAAGCGCCGTAT
>CAZRAS010000148.1:0-2804 GCA_964598045.1 uncultured Clostridia bacterium
CTCCACCACGGAATTGGAAGAGTTCATACCTTCGATGGTTTGACTCGCAACCTGTCCCAAACTCTCACCCGTAATCAAGCATTGCGCTTTAATGCGGAACGCCTGACGTTCTGCAATGCGATACATAAACCGACGCAACAACGTCACCATATATTGCGGCTTGCATTTTTCATGAATAGCTTCCTGAATATGAGTAACTTTCACCGTATACAGCGTCGTGCCACAGGTATATTCGGAGAGAATTTTCGCCAAATCCACCACCTTTTCTTTCGCCTGCATATTCGTGTACGGATAGCTGTGAAAATGCAAACATTCCACGTTCATGCCGCGTTTCGCCATCATATGCCCGGCAACAGGGCTGTCGATCCCCCCCGACAACAGGAGCAACCCCTTGCCTGCCGTTCCGACGGGCATTCCGTTTGCCCCCTCGATAAACTCTCCGAACACAAGCGCACGTCCGCGCTCTCGAATGTCCACTTGAATACGAAAATCGGGATTATGCACGTCCACTTTCAATTTTCCTTTGCCGTATTCCAAAATCATGCCGCCAAGCTTACGGCTGATCTCCACAGACGTCAAAGGATACTGCTTATCCCCACGATGAGATTCCACCTTAAACGTTCCCTCGCTGCGGCAGAACAACTTTGCAGCCTCAAAAACGGACTCCATATCGGAATTCGTCTCGTAGGCAACGCTGAGCGTATGCAAACCGAAAACTTTTTTGAGTTTTTCGACGATTTCTTCCAATTCGTTTTCGTCAAAATTCTGCACAAGGTAACGCCCGATCTGCTTGACAAGCTCCGCATCTACCCCTTCCAACGCGCGACGAAGATTGGTTTCGAACGCACGTTCGAAAAAGCCCCTGTTTTTTCCTTTCAAAAATATCTCCGAATAACGGATGATAATCACTCTTTTCATTGTTTATACCTTCCTATTTCATTCTACGAGCAAAATCTCGCCCGATCTCATTCAAAATTTCTCTCGCCTGCGCCACTTCTTCCTCCGTCGTTTGCGGAGAAAAGCTGATACGCAACACACCGTCCGCCGTTTTTTCATCATGTCCGCAAGCCAAAACGACTTTGCTGTACCGATTTTTTGAGTTGGACGAGCAAGCCGACCCCGTGCCGATAATCAAGCCCTTATCGTCCGCCATATGCAGGAGAATTTCCCCACGCAGACCGGGGGCTGCAATACTCAAGATATACGGACTCCCGTTTTCGGGCGAAAGACGGATATACACTCCTTTGTCCAATCCAGCCCAAAGATTTTCGCGGTATTCGCGCAAGCGTTCATAATCCGCCTTGATACTTTTGAATTTTTCCTCTGCGACATATGCAAACTGTTTGATCCCGAACACGTTCTCCGTGCCGCTTCTGCGCCCTGATTCCTGACCGCCTCCGATTACGTAAGCGGGCAACGTCAACGACTTCCGCTTAATCAAAGCCCCAACCCCTTTCAATCCGCCGATCTTATGTGCGCTAATCGAATACAAATCGACTTCCTTGGCAAGTTTGAAGGGAATTTTTCCGTACGCCTGCACACCGTCACTGTGAAAAATTACCCGCGGATTCTTTTGCTTGACCAGTTTTGCGATCTCGTTGATATCGTTAACCGCGCCGATTTCATTGTTCACGTGCATGACGGAAACGAAACTCGTCTTCTCATCGATCAAGGCAAGTAATTTCTCCACGTTCACGCTGCCGTCCGCATTTAGAGGCGCAAAACGAGGCTCTGCCAAGCCGCGATTTTTCAACTCCGTAAAAGACGCAAATACGGCGGAATGCTCTCCCTCCGTCGTCACCGCATTTCCTCTACGTGCAAAGGAAAAAATCGCTTGATTGTCCGCTTCCGTGCCGCAGGAAGTAAAAACGAGTTCAAACGCCGTTTCGCTCGCAACGGGCGCAAGCAACGCCGAACGCGCTTTTTTCAACACTCCCTGCAAGGCAAAACCCTCCCGATACATACCGGAAGGATTAAAATAGTATTCAGTTACATATTCGCGAGCACGCTCGAAAGCCGTCAAAGACGGCTTCGTCGTCGCTGCATTGTCCATATAAATCATCTTAAATTTCCAAAGTTCCTTCGTAGACTGTTTTTACGCTCCCCATGAGCTCTACCGTATCGTCCGAGCGATAGTTAACCGTAAGATCCCCGCCGCGCAGCTTCACGGTTACGTTCGTATCCTTTTCGCAATAGCCGCCAAGCACTGCCGCCACAACCGCAGCGCAAGCACCCGAACCGCACGCCCAAGTCTCGCCGACGCCGCGTTCCCACACGCGCATTTTAATCGTCACTTTGTTGACGACACGGATAAACTCCGCACTGACACCTTCGGGGAAATATTCGCTGTGCTCCAACCTCGGTCCGACTTCCTTCACCTTGATTCCGTCCACCTTATCGCTGAAAATGACACAATGGGGATTGCCTACGTTCACAAGGGTAACTTGATAATGGTCGCCGTCCAACTCAATCGTCTTCCCGACAATTCGTTCCTCATCGAATACACAAGGAATCTTCTTGCCGCAAAGTTCCACCTTTCCGAGGTTGACGCTCGCGCTGTTTACCTTGCCGCTGAAAGAATACACCTTCACGTCAAGCACAGCCCCGTTCATCTCGATTTTCATATCGTTCTTGCGGACGATATTCTTTTCATAGAGATATTTCCCGATGCAACGAATGGCGTTTCCGCCAATGGGTGCTTCCTTTCCGTCGATATTAAAGACGTGGATTTTTGCATCCGCGATCTGCGAATTTTCAACCAATACGAGCCCGTCTCCCCCGATTCCGTAATGAGAAGGCAGATA